>CAYLVN010000650.1:0-1502 GCA_964387115.1 uncultured Fibrobacter sp. | reverse complement strand
GGGTGTTCCCCGGGCAATTGTGTTCAGGACAACATCGGCACCCATAGGTATATTTTTAGTATGCACCTTGAGGATGCCCTCTCTGCCCTTTACATCAGGAACATCCACCACAACCTGTCTGTCAAACCGTCCCGGCCTGAGAAGTGCCGGGTCAAGTACATCGGGCCTGTTTGTAGCAGCTATAAGAATAACACCGGAGTTAACTTCAAAGCCGTCCATCTCAACAAGCATCTGGTTGAGTGTCTGCTCCCGCTCATCATGACCGCCGCCGAGCCCCGCACCCCTCTGGCGCCCTACCGCATCGATTTCATCTATGAAGATGATGCAGGGAGAGTTTCTCTTTGCCGTCTCAAACAGATCACGAACCCTGGATGCCCCGACCCCGACGAACATCTCGACAAAATCGGAGCCGCTCATTGAAAGAAACGGTACTCCCGCCTCACCGGCAACACACCTGGCAAGAAGAGTTTTTCCGGTTCCCGGCGGGCCCAGAAGCAACACGCCTTTTGGTATTTTTCCACCAAGCCGTTTGAACTTTTTTGGATTCTTCAGAAAATCGATAATCTCCTGAAGCTCCATTTTAGCTTCCTCAACACCGGCAACATCCGCGAAGGTTATCTGGGGACGGTCCATGGGGTTGAGCTTGGCACGACTCTTCCCGAATGAAAATATTCCCTTCTGACCTGCCTGCATCTGACGACTTAAAAACAGCCAGAACAGAATCATCAGCACCCATGGAAGCGCACTCAAGAGTATGTCTCCCATGTCGACCTTGTCCTGCTCAAATGTGTACTGAAAACCCGCACTCTCCCACTTGGAGATCATCTCGCTGTCGATATAGGGAAGGTTGACAGTGAAATACTTGCTTGGTGCAACATTCTTTATTGAAGGAATCTTGGCAAGCGATGAGGGTTCAGATAATTCACCTACAAAGACCGCCTTGTTGAGCCCTTTCTGAAGTATGTTGGCATTTACAATCTTTACCTCGGGATTTGCAAGCACCTCCTGAAACTGGCTGTAGCTGATCCTGGCCTCTTTTTTGATGTTGTAACCCTCAATCGAACGAAGCCCGAACACAACAGCCACTGCAACAGCAAGCCACATCAAGACAGCCTTGCCCGGATCCCTGCCGGGTCCCTTTTTCCCTTCACTTTCCTTCTTATTTTTCTTTCCAGGGGAAGATACCGGGCGGTTTTCTCCGCTCTTTTGCTTTTTCTCGTCCAAAGGCTATTCCTTTCCGTCCACATTGACATGCATCTGCATGCAGCTGCAACTAAAAGCTATATTTGGGTAAATATACATTATATACAGTTATAAAATATCTTCGTTGTGGGAAAATCTCACTTCCGGGCACGCCACCCGTTCAGTAAATACTACTGTTTCCGATTTAATCTGACTACGCGCATGATCAGGTTTTGTTTACCTGATTTCCCGGTTTAAATCAATCTTTTAACCTGAAAGTCGCAGTTGGGGAGAATAAAAAACCGTAAGATGTTGAGATG
>CAYLVN010000649.1:268-1502 GCA_964387115.1 uncultured Fibrobacter sp. | reverse complement strand
TTAACAGAACCAGATTACCACGTTTTGCAACTCTTATGCCAGCTAAGGCAGATAAACTCGTAATACTTAAAGAGGTATCAATTTATGGACCTGCAGCGGGAGGTCATTTATGAGTAAAATCAAAGATGAGATCAAAAAATTTGTTCACTCTATCGATAAAAGAGAGGAAATTGAACGTTTTTTATATGATGTGGTTGAAAATGAGGGAATTTCTGATGAGAGCCTGAAGAGACAGTCAGAATTTTCTGCCCCCCGGTATCCTGAAATGATTGATATTAAGAAGAGATGATTAACTGTGATTATGTTCAAGGTTTTATTTTGGAATAATGGTACAATTGAGGGGCGAAAAAAGTGAGGAAAATAAGATGCTGATCCAACTCGAAAAAAGTTCTGCTCTTATAGGAGTCGTTTCTGATACTCATGGACTCTTTCGGCCACAATTGCAGACTTTACTAAAGGGAGTAGACTACATTGTGCATGCCGGTGATGTGGGGGGGGCGTGGGTGCTTCAGAAACTGCAGCAGATTGCCCCTGTTCTGGCTGTCAGAGGAAACACCGATACACCATCGATGATACCGGAAGGACTCCCCGGCACTGCTATCCTGCAAACTCAAAAGAGCGCGCTTTTTCTGTTGCATAATATCGGGGATCTTGATATTGATCCTGAAGCTGCGGGCCTTAATGTTGTAATTTACGGTCACACTCATGTCCCGTTGATAGAATACAAAAAAGGGATCCTCTACTTTAATCCGGGGAGTGCAGGTCCGCGCAGGTTCAGACTGCCGATAAGCGTCGGTTTGCTCAGAATAAATGGAACCGATCTGGACCCGGAAATTTTTGAGATCAGAGATACTTAACAAATGATTGTAAATTACAAGTGACCTGCGGCTTCTAACTTGTAAGTTCTGATTTGTAACTCTCAAACCTACTGTAAAAGTATCTTCCGGGAACAGGAACCTTGATTTTTTACAATCAATAAATTGCTCTGTTGCCGCATAGCGGATTGTGCCGTTCCATTACGAGTCGCACGTTTTCCATCCAGTGTAAATGATGTGATCAGATCAGTAGATACAATTCTGTTCAATATCTGGTTGTCCACTGACCGGTTATGGAAATTTTCATAAACAGCTGTGGAAATAAGTGGCGCAATAACACCGGTGCGTTCATCATGAAACTTTGTGATGTCAAGGCTATCAAGTATAATGATATCCTGTACAGATGAATACATGTTCGG
>CAYLVN010000649.1:0-258 GCA_964387115.1 uncultured Fibrobacter sp. | reverse complement strand
GCCACTTGTATCGTACTCAAGAATCTGTACCCCCTCACCGCCATGACCGGGCCCATGGGCCTGCCAGTTCGTTACAACATAGTGACCATTTGGCAGCACATGGAAACCAGCATAGTAGTTGGATTTAATTGAATCATCACCAGGCTGGTTTTTTCCACCAATCACTTTGAGAATCTGTTTCTCTTTTGACACCACAATAAGCCGGGCCCCATAACCAGTGGATATTATCGTGTTACCATCTGGCATACGCAGTGCACG
>CAYLVN010000648.1:0-1505 GCA_964387115.1 uncultured Fibrobacter sp. | reverse complement strand
GGGAGAAGAGTCAATTCCTTTAATTCTGACATATTGATGTTTATACAACTGTCATCAGTTACAGAATTTTTCACGGGAATATGATCTTCAGCTATTAAACCGGTCTGAACAGGGTTTTCAATGATCTCAAACAATACAAGCTGGTTCTGGTCCAGGCATTCAGCAGCCCATAACACAATCCATAAACCAGCGCCTGTGCACCATAGCAAAACGAGAAAAGAAGGCCGCCTCAACAAGCCGCCGGCTTTATATAAGAAACCGGAAAGGCACCCTGCAGAATTCCAATCCCGGCAGAGCGGCATAATGTTCCTTTCGGTTACTTACCATTTGGCCGCATAATTTCCAGAAAGGAATCCACAATTCGTGGATCGAACTGCCGTCCCTTCTCTTTTTCCAATATACTGAATGCGACTTCCTGAGGCAGAGATTTTCGGTAAGGACGATCCGAGGTCATTGCCTCATAAGCATCCGAGACACTCAGGATACGAGCCCCGAAAGGTATCTGCTCACCGGCTATTCCCGTAGGATATCCACCACCACAGTAATACTCATGATGATGAAGTACCAGAGGAACAAGAGCTTTAAGAAATGGTACATCGGAGATTATTCGCACCCCAAGCTCCGGATGTTTTTTGATCTCTTCGAATTCCTCCGGTGTTAATCTGCCGGCTTTATTGAGAATTGATTCACTTATGCCGATTTTTCCAATGTCATGCAGCAGTCCCGCATACTTCACAAGCTCCAGTTCGGCTTCGGCAAGGCCCAGAGTTTTGGCAAGCACAACTGTATATTTCATCACGTTTTCTGAGTGACCATGTGTATACTCGTCTTTGGCTTCCACTGCAAGGGCAAACGCTCTTATAGTTTTCAGATAGTTGTCCCTGATATTCTGGTACAGCCTTACATTCTCAATTGAAATACTGGCCTGTGAAGCCAGAACATTTATTATCTCAAGATCAAGATTTGAAAAAGAATCCCGTCCTGCCACCCTCGCCAGATTTAAAACGCCTATGTTGCGTGAAGGTGTTTTCAATGGAAATGAGATGAAAGACTGGAGATCCGATGGGATCGGGACCAGGCCGACTGGAAGCGACTCCATTTTCGACTCAAGAACAAGGGGTTCCTGCTGCCTTACGACCCATTTTGAAGCCGCCACAAAGGGTTGCCCCATCCAGTACGATTTTTCATGAGACTGACCCGCAGCTTCTGAAATAACAAGCTTACTGGATGCATCAGAAAAAAGAAGTGCACCACAGTCTGCTTTGGCCATTCTTATTGAGTAATCGAGAAATTTTGTATTAAGTTCTGAAATTTCAAGTGTTGATGCAAGGATCTTTGTAACTTCGTGAAGTGAAACCAGTTTGGAGAAAAGAAGATTTTCCTCTTCAAGCTGTTTATTGATCATGGCGCGCTTGACCTTCTCGCCAATTTCCTCAAGATGAAAGGGCTTTGTAAGGTAATCGTATGCACCAAGCTTCAGGGCTTCAATAGCAGTATCAAGTGTA
>CAYLVN010000647.1:0-1511 GCA_964387115.1 uncultured Fibrobacter sp. | reverse complement strand
AGCTGCGTGGTCTATCACCATTTGTGGAGAAATAAAGTGAGTAATTTACAGCAGGAAATTCAGACATTAAAAAAGAGCAGAAACGCGGTAATTCTGGCTCACACATATCAGCCATCTGAAGTGCAGGATATCGCCGATTATGTAGGTGATTCCTATGGACTTAGTGTTGAAGCGAGCCGGACTAATGCCGATCTCATTATTTTCTGCGGTGTTCGATTCATGGCAGAAACAGCTTCTATTCTCAATCCTGCCAGAACGGTGATTCTTGCCGAGCCGGACGCGGGCTGTCCTATGGCCGATATGATAGAGGCTGATGAACTCAGGAAACTCAAATCTCAATATCCCGATCATCTTGTCATGTGTTATGTGAATTCAACCGCCGAAATCAAAGCGGAGAGTGATGTCTGCTGTACAAGTTCCAATGCTGTAAAGATCGCAGGTAAACTTCCTGAGGAAAGGGGAATAATCTTTGTTCCCGATAAGCATCTGGGCTCTTTTGTTCAGGAAAAGACCGGAAGAGAGATGGTTTTCTGGGATGGTTTCTGCCCGATTCACCAGAAGATAAATCCTGATATGATAAATCGCGCAAGAAAAGACTACCCCGATGCAGTTCTGCTCATTCATCCTGAAGCTCCTGCTGAATGCAGAAAGCTCTGTGATCATGTACTCTCTACCGGGGAAATGTGCAGTTTTGCCAAAACCAGCAATTTCAACCAATTTGTAATTGCTACTGAAACAGGGTTGTTGCATACTCTAAAAAAACAGAATCCGGAAAAGCAGTTTATTGCTCTTTCAGATAACCTCGTCTGCCCGAATATGAAAAAAGGATCTCTGCTTTCTGTTAAAAAAGCTCTCGAAGGGAGCGGGGGAGAGGTGATTTCGGTTCCCGCTGATATTGCTCAAAGGGCTTCCTTTTCCCTCAAGAAAATGCTCGAAATGAGCAGATGATTTGAATCGCCCTTTCAAGGGCTCAAACGATGTTGTTATCCTGGTTGTTCGTGGTCGGAATCGGCCTCAGAATACTGAAGAACCGATGATTTTGTGGTCATGGTCAAGAGCGATCGTGGCATGCGGAAACCGGACTTTGGTGTCTGCATTTTATGACTGAAAGTGTTAGAATTTCTCTTAAACTAGATTTGAAAAAAACTTACACCAATGATACAATTTTAGTTAGTCTCAAGATATGAGAGTGTATCGCAAGTTTATCAAATTCAGTATATGAGAAAGAATATCAGCACCGTAATGACACGTGATCAGGTTATTGCCAGCATGGCTAAAAAGCTGGCTGACACAAACGGGTCGCCGAAAAACCAGAAGAAGAGATGGGGAAAAGCCTTCATCATCAATGGTGTCATTTTCGGATTGCTTATTTTAATAACAGGATTAGTTTTCTCTTTCAAATCGCCTCGTGCTTCCGTTAAAAACATCAAAACCACCCATGGCACACTCTCTCCAGACAGTCCTTTATCAAAACTCAGCACAGCTTATAATCACAGGCACATAGACCATGA
>CAYLVN010000646.1:722-1523 GCA_964387115.1 uncultured Fibrobacter sp. | reverse complement strand
CCGGCGTAGTATTCCATGATATCAATTTCACCATTACTGGGCCACTCGCCTGATACTCCAAGGGTCCAGAAAGCAGGCCAGGATCCCTGCCGCACATCGATTTTTGCCCGCATTTCGAAGATTCCATACCTGAACTCCTGCTTGCCCCTTGAAAACAGGCTTGCTGATGTATACTGGTTTCCGTTCCAGTTATCTTTCCTTGCCTCGATTATGAGGTTCCCGCCCTCCATCCTGGCGTTTTCCTCTCTCTGTTTTGTATAGTACTGAAGTTCATTGTTGCGTACATAACCCTCTTCAAAACCCCAGTTTCTGGAGTCCGGAAGACCGGCTCCGTTGAAATCATCAGACCAGACCTGTTTGAAATTTTCATAAGAGGGTTGGGCTGAGATTGAGAACAGAAGAAACCCGGAAATAAAGAGTAAAATCGGGCATAGAAAGGTCCTGCTTTTTAGTTCCATGAGTTTACTCCATACGATGACTATTATCTGACAGTGTGTAATATCTTATTTGTGCACCAGAGAAAAGGATGAAGTGCAATTCGCCCTGGTCCTGATGCATAAGTAAGGAATATAAAGAATCATAATGAACTTTGGCATGCATAATCTGATAAAAATGCGAAAAGTGTAGACCGGAAGGGATTGCACCGGAAAATATTTATTATGTATCTGCTACTACTGGGCAGGGGATTAATAAATTAAAAAGTGTATTGCCAAAGGGTAAAGTCTCGCAAAATGATGATGTTTTGAAAATTGCCTTGATTGGGCGGCCAAATGTGGGGAAATCTTCGTTGTTTAATACGCT
>CAYLVN010000646.1:0-712 GCA_964387115.1 uncultured Fibrobacter sp. | reverse complement strand
ATATCAGGAAACGCCATTGAGGCGATCTCGGTAGTTAAAAGGGGGTATTTATGAGAAGAATTTATTTAATCTCTGTCGCGTTGCTGCTTCCTGCAGCTCTTTTTGCTGATGTCAGCGTAAGTGTCAGGGTCGGTAGCGGACACAGTGGATGCCACCATGCGGAGGAGGTTTACAAGGATTACGGTGACCCTTGGTTTGAGGAGTGCGAAAGCAGCTGGCCCAATAGAGTAAGTTTTGAATACCAGTGGACACTTCATGGCCCCGGGCATGTTTTGAGGTATCGTGAAGTGAGATTTCATCTGCTCAGCGGTGCCTGGTTTTTCGGGCCCTGGATGGTAAAAGAAAACTATTGCCACCCATCCTGTACTTTTCATCACCACCATGTATTCTACAAGCACCATTCACACCCTGACTGGTGCAGAGTATATGATCACAGTGCCGGTATTTTCTACTACGAATACAGAAATCGTCATCACCCCGGCATCCCTGCGAAGGTCCACAGGCATGAGTATCGACCTGCAATAAAAGTGACGGAAAGAGTCTATGAAACCAGAACTCTTCCCAAAAGAAGCAGTTCTGCTGATCTTAATAAGAATAAGGATCGTAAAGTATACAGACAATCAAACTTTACTGCTCAAAAGGGTCCTGAGCGTAAGATTCAAACTGTGCCAAAAAAAGTCTTTCATTTAAGCTTAGAGACTCCGGTCCGGAT
>CAYLVN010000645.1:0-1524 GCA_964387115.1 uncultured Fibrobacter sp. | reverse complement strand
GAGGTTGATCCAGAAAAGGGGATATGGCGGACAATTGAGGATTCGCGGAACCTGGCGCTCAACAAAACCGCAACGGCATCTTCAACAAGCGGCTCGAATATTGCCGGCAATGTGACCAATCCCGCCACCTACAGGAATTATCACACCACAAAGTGGGTCAGCGGAGCAGGCGATGCGCAATGGATATCGGTTGACCTCGGTACTGCCATGGATGTAAATCGGGTTATTCTGAAATGGGACTCCTTATACGCAAAGTCATTCAAGATACAGGTGTCAACAGACAATACAGCCTGGACCGACGTTTTCAGCACCACCAAGGGTGGAGCCCGCTCGGTGACAGATGAGACATTTGAAACTGTTTCCGCACGTTATGTGCGGATGTCGGCTTCGGAGCGGGGAAGCACGAACGGGGGATATGGACTATTCGATTTCATGGTGCTCAATGATTCTCTTCCAGCTACAGGTGTTTCGGAACAGCACACTGCGCTTCCTGCGTTCAGGTCGCCAATTGTCTGCCGGGATGCGGTTCTGCGGTATACTGTTGCATGTTCCGGCCCTGTTGAGATGGATCTGCTTGATTTCAGAGGACGAGTGGCGTCGGTACTTGTCAAGGGGTTTAAAAACGCGGGAGTCTACGAAGTGCCGTTGCCCGGCGGAATGAGTAAGGGAATTTATATCGCCAGGTTCAAGCAGCGGTCAGGCGCCGCAGCCTCGGTCAGGGTCAGGCTGTAGGCGGCGAGTCTGTCAGTATAATCTTAAACCTGAAAGTCGCAGTTGGATCCCCAAAACTGCGACTTTCAGGATAATAAAACTACTGAACAGATCATCCATGCTTCCAATTCGCAAATTCCTGAATACTTTCCAGATACGCATGCGGTAAGCCGATATCGAACCGTTTACCCTGAACAAGATAGCCCATGAAACCCTCTTCCTGACGCAATTTATCAAGGCATGAAGTCAACTGAAATTCACCCTTCTCCCGAATGTTCTTAGTGATGTTTTCTTCAAGAAATTCGAATATCCGATGTGAAATGACATATTGACCAAAGACAGTACAATACTGATCATCAGGGAGCTCTTCAATGTGCAGATGTTCGGCAGCGTACTGCGCATCAGGTTTTTCTGCAAATTCGGTAATTGCAATGACCGAATGTTTCTCTTCCCAGTTTCCTGTGACGGTCCCGAAATGACGAATCTGGTCTGCTGGAGTTAGCATAAGGCCGACTACGCTTCTGCCATATTTTTCATATATTTCAAGCAACTGGCGAGTGCAGGAAGTATCGGTGTAGGATGCAAAGAGATGGTCACCCAGCATGAGAAGGAAAGGTTCATTTCCAACCCACTCACGCGCACAGTACACTGCATCACCAAAACCGTTTTGAGTTTCCTGCTCGATAAATGTGATTTTATGGCCTATGTCACTGATATATTTAGATATCCTTTGTGCATCTTTGGACAGCTTTGCAAAGTGCTCGACTGGCGGGGGTGTATGGAAATATTCTTCGAACAGTGCCCGATCACCTT
>CAYLVN010000644.1:0-1530 GCA_964387115.1 uncultured Fibrobacter sp. | reverse complement strand
ATACGGGCCATGCGTGGCATATCTAACCTCCGGTGAATGGGGTTTAGATGCCAAATAGTCGCAACTTTTATGCCATGAAAAGGGACCAGGAGAGAAAAAAGTAGTCCGTCCCCTTCAAATCCCTGGCCCCAAGTTCGCACTCAAATCCCCTTATGCCAAAATCCGTTCATATCGTTGGTATCCCCTTAGACCTTGGGCAATCAAGGCGGGGTGTTGACATGGGGCCTAGTGCCATTCGCTATGCCGGACTGGCAGAAAAAATCCAGAAAATTGGATATCCCGTTGAGGATCTCGGTAATATCCAGGTGCCGGTCAGAGAACATCTGCCAGAAAAGGAAGCCCCCGGATATGCCTCAGAAATTAAAACCGTCTGCGATAATCTCTATTGCATTGGAAAACAGATATTAAGTAAAGACGATTTTCCATTATTCCTGGGGGGCGATCATTCCCTGGCTGTCGGCACAATCAGTGCCGTCACTGAGGATAGCCCCTCCGCTGTTATCTGGATAGATGCTCACGGAGATTTTAATCTCCCCCGAACCTCTCCAAATGGAAATATCCATGGCATGCCGGTCTCAATTCTTCTGGGTTACGGAATTGAGGAATTGGTGAATGTAGGACGCCTGGGACCAAAGCTCCGTCACGACCAGATAGTCATGATTGGAACAAGGGATCTTGATTATGATGAGAGGGGAATGCTTAGAGAGAGCGGAATACGTATCTATACCATGCGGGAAATTGATGAGCGGGGAATTGGAGCCGTGGTAAAGGATGCTATCTCATATCTGAGTCCGTACCCTGAAATTCACATTTCACTCGATATGGATGCACTCGATCCTTTCATAGCTCCCGGAGTCGGGACACCCTCTCCTGGTGGCCTGTCGTATCGTGAGGCGCATCTGCTTATGGAAATCGCCTCCGATTCCGGTAAGGTGCGTTCCATGGATATCGTTGAAATAAATCCCATCCTTGACCACGGAAACGATACAGCTGAAATCGCAGTTGAACTGGCATGTTCTGTGTTAGGGCAGAAGATTCTTTAGCGGAAAAACCGGGGGCTGTTTGCGGTTTATCTCACCGTGCTGATATTTGCCTGATTCACAAAATTGTTTTCCCGATTTTCTAAAAAATCCATTAACTGCAGGTATTCTTTACCATGCTCTGCAAGCTCGGGATCCCTTTCCTGTACCAGCCTTTTCAGCCGCGCGGCAGTAATAAACTTTATCTGATCGATCTCTTCTTTGTTAAAAAGGATTTCTTCATAAGAAACAGACCTTTCTAAAAGGTAGACATCGGTTGTCTCGTTTTCCACAATGTCGTGACCGTTGGAATAGTTTCCGGGAACTGTAAAGAGAAAACACAGTTCAGTTTCTCTGACGTCAAGACCCAATTCTTCCTTCAGCTCCCGCAGAGCGCCGCTGATACTGCTGTCACCGGCGCTTAGATGACCCGCGCAGGAGATATCCCAGAGACCCGGGAATACCTCTTTACGGGTTGATCGTTTCTGAAGGAGTATCTCTCCTTTTGAAT
>CAYLVN010000643.1:0-1534 GCA_964387115.1 uncultured Fibrobacter sp. | reverse complement strand
TTCAGCTGGAACTCACTGGATGGGAAAAAATGGCCGATCTGAAAGAGAAACTTTGCGATGATGCGTGCAGCTTCGATTTTTTCCAGGCAGTTGCGCTACTGGAGAAACTCCTGCGCTCTCAGGGCATTTCAGATCCTGTAAACTCAGGATACATTCGCATCTTTTCTGACTCTTCTCTAAGCTTTCCTCCAAACGATATTTCATCAATTCAGATCAAGGATGAGGTTTTTCACATAATAGTTACCTTTATGGGGCTTTCCGGAGTTTCCTCACCCCTTCCGCTCTATTTCTCAGATTGGATCTGCCGGCACAAAGAGGATTCGACACCTCTACGGGATTTTGTGTCAATTTTCAACAACCGGATCTACTCTCTTTTCTACATGGCCTGGAAAAGATCAAACCCTCTATTCACAGATGAAAACACTCAATCGGTTTACAAAAAAATTGTATCACTTGCTTCAATGGGAACCTCCTGCTTAAAAGATAATCCGCTCTCTTTCTGCCGCCTGCTGACTTCCGGAAGAGGAACCGCGGAAGGCCTGAGCGCACTGATATCTCTTGTTTTTAATGGGATACCTGTAAATGTTCAGGAGTTCGTTCCTGAATGGGTAGAGGTTTACGGATTGAAAGCGCTTGGCGGATGCAGGCTGGGGGAAGACAGTTTACTTGGAAGCCGCATATATGATTTCACGGGAAAATTCAGGATTGTGATCGGCCCACTGGAACCGGAGATATTCAAATCTTTTCTTCCCGGGTCACCCTCGATAGAGAAAATCAGAAAACTGACAGATTCATTTATGACAGCGCCGCTTGACTACGACATCGAAATCCGTATCAGAAATCAAGACATGGAGCAGGTGATTCTTGGCAGTAAAAGTGCGCCCCTGGGGCACTCTTCAATTCTTGGGAAACCAACGGGCGGTCTGAAGTCGATCGTACACAGGGGCCTCTGACCCGGGTGTCGGGCGATACACTGTTCCCGCCCTGCGGGAGGGAAGTGCGGCAACCCACCCGTGCCAACAGGCCGAGCCAAAGGAGAAATAAGCCAGGGGATAAATTCCTTTTGCCGCCAGCCCTGGAAATAACGTATATTACAAAAAAGACCTGACTATGGATACCGACTACCTGAGCAATGAACCCTGTAATCTTTTACGAATTGCGGCCAGTTTCAACGACTCCCTTGAGCAATAAAAGCCATTCAGTATTTAACAAGAAAGAAGAGAGTCCTGGTAAAAGTGAGATATAACCAATACTAAAACCGGGTTTCAACAGCCCACGATTTATGTTGCTACCCGAAAAGTGGAAACGGAGCCTCACCATGAAACACAAAGCCCACATTTTGGCCCTGCTACTTTCCAGTTCTTCAATCATTGCCACCCAAACCGTTACCACTGTGGAACTATCCGGAGATAACGGAATACTGTGCAATCAAACCGGCGAATCAGTAATCATCAAAGAACCATGGGACAATCAGCAAGATTTTGATTTCAGCCTGGAACTGGGGCAATGCCCGACCGTATGCGGCGCTAAGTGT
>CAYLVN010000642.1:0-1536 GCA_964387115.1 uncultured Fibrobacter sp. | reverse complement strand
GATATTTCTCTGCATTTACTATAGAAGGCGAGTAGGTGCGGGAAATGTGCCGAATGATCAGGAAGCCGAAAAACAGAACACAGGCTATAATAAATCCGGTTATCAGAATAAGCGGATATGAAAGACCGGCTGAACGCGGTTTTCCTGCATTTTTCATTTATCAATCTCGATGAGTGATGCATTATGGAGAGGAATACGGAATTTATTCTTTTCAAATTTCCCTGTAATTGTATTCTGAATGGAAACATACAATCCCGCGCCATCATTATTCCTAACTGCTGGTTTTACTTCACCACCATCTTTCAGCTTTAATTCTGCTCCGTAATAGAGTTCATTATCCAGATGCATCTGCTCTGCGGGATCCAGATTAAGAGAGTAGATCATTTTAAGCGGAACCTCTGTTGTTGCTCCTCCATGGTAAACCTTGAACACAGGCGACTCAACAAGCTTCATCCCCTTTACCCTGGTCTGAAATCCCGAACGATCCACTATTACCCCTGAGATCGCACATCCGCCCAACCCAAGGAGTAAAGAAGTCAGGAAAATACCCTTAAAGGCCCTCTTATGAGACAGACGCATTCTGTGCATCCAGGAACTCCTTCTCAGAGGAGAACGTCTTGATAAGACGGTTTATTCCGACCATCTCCAGTACCCGCCTGACCTGGTTATCTTCTGCAATTATATAAACAGAACCATTATTCTGCTGAACATCACACAGGCAGTGAATAAAGATGCTAATCCCAGAGCTGTCCAGATATGTGGTACGCTTGAGATTAAAGACAAAATGATGATTCCCCTGCTCGACAAGAGCCGACATGGCATCGTCAAGCTCTTTGTTTGTAGCAACATCAATATTGCCTATTATATGCACCATCTTGAAACGCCCTTTTTCTTCGATCTCATATTTCATGCTGGTATCTCCTCTGCACGATAAATTTCAATAATGATTATGTTAAACCTGCTGAGATTCTTTTTCTTCAATTACACGTTCAAAAAACAGATGAACACAGGCAAGCCCGTCTTCGATCAGGGAATCTTTAAGGTACCATCCCTGACGAATCATCTCTGCTGCTACAACCTCAATTTCATCAAAGACCAATTTGGGATCACGTACAAATCCAACCTTTACAATCCGTTCAGAACTTTCAACCATAATCAGATTTTGCTCTACCAGTTTTTGTTATCGTAAGCCGGAAGCAATTCAGGAATCTCCTTGAATACCCTGCTGAGGGCATCCTTAACGAATTGTGCATCAGTCAGCTTACCATCCGGGCAGACCCCGTTTACAACCTGGCGCCACACAGGCTCGTTTGTCCTGCAATCCCATAGTTCAGCTTCTATCTCAATTTTTTTTCGTTCCGAATTATCAAATGATTTGATATTAAAACTATTTTTAAGCCTGTTTACAAGATAGTAATCGCAACCTGTAGCTTTCCACAAAGAATCTGATGTCTGCAGCGTAATCATATCACTTTTAAAGAGCTGAATGTAAAAAGAATGAAGCACCTCTCTTCCCCACTGATCTGCAACTTTCTT
>CAYLVN010000641.1:0-1537 GCA_964387115.1 uncultured Fibrobacter sp. | reverse complement strand
AGCATCTTCTTCTGAAACCATTTTCCTACAGGTACCCCGAAGCCCTTTTTGCTTCTGTACAGTATCTCTGATGGGAGCAGGGGTTCCAGTGCTTTTTTCAGTATGTATTTGGTCTGGCCGTTGCGAAATTTATAACTGCTGGGAATCCTTCTCACAAAATCCACCAGATCAATATCCAGGTATGGTGCCCTTACCTCAAGGGAGTTCATCATACTGGCGCGATCCACTTTTACAAGGATATCATCCTGCAGGTAAAGCCTGGTGTAGAACTGAAGCGTTTTGTCGACAGGATCCTTTGATTCACAGGTATCCCAGCACTCTATAGCCTCAGAGTAAATACTATCAATATCTGTCTTTTCGCCGAAGAGGTCTCCTAATCCGCTGGGGTCCAGAGGACCGAGCCAGACAGGGTTCCAGATCTTCCGGTCATAAGAAATGCCCCTGAGAGTTCTTTTGATCTTGAAATCAAGGCTCATATTAACATGAGATACAGGCATTCTCTGAATTACCATCTGCACTGCTTTATGCAGGGGGCGGGGGATAAGCTTTGAATACATCTCTGCTAAATGCAATGCTCTGAAAGGATCGTAACCTGCAAACAGTTCATCCGCTCCATCTCCGCCCAGAGCTACAGTTACATGCTGCCGTGTTTCTTTACATAACAGAAATGTGGGCAGAAGAGAGCTATCTCCCATCGGCTCATCAAGTCTGCTTATAATACTCTCAAGGAGATCCTTTGCGGTTTGAAGTGAAAGCGTACGGTGGTGGTGCTGTGATCCTATAAGACCTGCCGCAAATGCGGAGTATTTTGATTCATCAAAACTCGGCTCTTCAAAACCTATGGAAAAGGTCTTTAAATCCTTTCCCGATTTAAATTTTGAAGCAAACCTGGCAATCGATGATGAGTCTACTCCTCCGCTCAGGAATATCCCGAGAGGGACATCAGAGATCATCCTTCGCTTTACTGCTTTTTCAAGAAGATCACGAATCTGCTCGCACCAGAGCTCCTCTGCGCCCGGCGGCTCTGATTCAAATGGCTCAAGTTTGAATTCCCAGTACCGGTTTAAATTGAGTTTCCTCTCTGAGATGTCAAAGAGAAGATTATGTCCCCCGGGCAGTTTGTAAACTGAATTATAGATCGAGTTAGGAGCTGGTATGTAGCCGTAGGCAAAATATTTCTTTAGTGACAGTGTCGAAACCGTAGCATCAAACAGGGAGTGCCTCCTCAGAGAACTCAGTTCTGATGCGAACATGAAGGTGCCGGATTTATAAGTGTAAAATAGCGGCTTTTTCCCGAACCTGTCCCTGCTTAAAAAGAGCTGATTGCGATTTCTGTCGTATATAGCAAAAGCCCACATCCCATTAAGTTTTGAAGGAAGCTGGGCCCCCCACTCTTTATAGCCATGGAGAAGCACTTCGGTATCTGAATGACTGCTGATAAAATAGTGGCCGGCTTTTTCCAGAATTTCCCTGAGCTCAGGATAATTGTAAATTTCACCATTGAATGTGACTCCCAGTGACCCGTCACTGGTCCACA
>CAYLVN010000640.1:0-1544 GCA_964387115.1 uncultured Fibrobacter sp. | reverse complement strand
GGTTGTCTTTTTAATACTAGCCATTGTAGCCGTTTTTGTACTGCTGTTCTACCTTCTTCTGGAACTCAACGAACTTGAGAAAAAGGTAATCAGTTTCACAGAGGAGATAAAGAAACATTATGAACTATAAAGACACCCTTCAATTGATAAACGGCAGCATCCGCGCTCTTCAGGCATATCATCTGGACCCCATCGAGACATCAATAAAACTGAACCAGAATGAGAACCCGTATGACTGGCCTGAGGAAATCAAAAAGGAGATCGCACAGTTCTGCATGGATCGTCCATGGAACCGCTATCCGCCGTTTATCCCTGAAGATCTGAAAAAAATGGTTGCACAATATGCCGGAATCTCCCCCGAGGGGGTAATAATCGGCAATGGATCAAATGAAATGATCCTTGTGCTGATGCTTTCACTGATGAATAAGTCAAACAGGGTGATTTTATCACAGCCCACATTCACAGTTTATAAGCTGCTCGCAGATGGCCTTGGAGGACAGACACTCTGTGTGAACATGAAAGAGGACTTGTCTTTTAATGTCGAAGCAATAAAGGGTGCACTTATTGACAACCCCGGATCGGTGCTGATTCTCTGTTCACCCAATAACCCTACCGGAGGGTATTTATCACAAGAGGAAATTGAGGGGATTCTTGAGGTTCACACAGGATTTATGATTCTCGATCAGGCATATGTGGAATTTGGAGGGTATAACGCCATTTCTCTTCTGAAGAGATATCCAAATCTGATTATTACAAGAACTTTCTCAAAGGCATTCGCGGCAGCCGGCCTTCGGCTGGGCTACATGCTCGGATCCCCGGAAGTGATCTCTGAGATGAACAAGATAAAACTTCCATACAATGTAAATTTCTTTTCAGAACACGTGGCATCGGTGCTTATCAAGAACAGTTCTCTTCTTGACGGCACAATTGAGGAGATAAAGACAGAAAGAGATTCTCTGCTTCAGACGCTCAGGACAATGCCATTTGAGAATGTATATCCGAGTGCTTCTAATTTTATTCTGATAAGATCCATAAAAAAGCAGGAGATATTTGATTTTCTTAAATCAAGAGGAATTTTAATCAGAGATGTATCCAGATACCCGATGCTCCAGGATTGTCTCAGGATAAGTGTCGGGACCAGGCAGGAGAATATGCTGTTAAAAGATGCTCTGAGAGAGTTTTTCGATGTATCGGGATTGACTACCGATTGTAAATCATTATAGAATTGTAAATATTGACGGCCATACTTTTTTTATTTCCATGAGGGATTCAGGTAACAAAATGGTCAGAAAAGCAATAATTACGCGCACAACCAGAGAGACGGATATCAGTCTGGAACTCACCCTGGATGGAACAGGTGTTTCTGAAGTGTCTACAGGCAACGGGTTTATGGATCATATGATGATTCTCTTTTCCCGCCACGGACTCTTTGACCTTAAGCTCTCCTGCAAAGGTGATACACATATTGATTTTCATCACAGTGCTGAAGATATCGGGATCTGTCTGGGATCTGCATTCAGCCAGGCACTCGGCGATTTCAAGGG
>CAYLVN010000639.1:0-1552 GCA_964387115.1 uncultured Fibrobacter sp. | reverse complement strand
ACTGAGATGCCTTTTCATACATCTTTATAGCTCTGGGGTAATTGCCAGCATCCTTATAGAGCTCAGCTAAAGAGCCATACATGGGGGGATCGGCCTCATTGGCATTTATTGCTCCATTGAGCGCAGCAATTTTTTCAGTGGGATTACCAGTTTGCATAACAAGGCTGACATATCTCTTGTAGAAGCCTTTTATTGCCGGATTGTACTTCAGAGCATTACGGTATGCAGTCAGAGCGCCGGGGTTATCCTTCTTCTCAAATAAAGCATCACCCAACTCTTTCTGAGCTTCCGCATCAGCAGGCTTCAACGCTGCGTATTTGCGCAGATTGCTAAGAGCTTCATCCGGAGCCCCGGTTTTATTGCAAATCTCATAAATCCGCTTGAACAGGTCAGCATCTTTGGGATTGAGAACCGACAGATCCTTGTAGATTCGCAAAGCCCTGGGGAAATCCTGTGCAGCGTATGCAGCCTCTGCATATTTTTCCATGAATGAGGCTTTCTTCGATTCCGGTCCGGTTACCATTCCCAGATACTTCACCGCATCCGGATAATTTTTGGATTCATAAGACTGTCCACCGACTATAAGGGCGACCTCTCCATCAGCAGGATTTTTCTCAAGGTATTTTTTATAAGCCTTGATAGCCGAATCAGTTTTCTTCTGCTGCATATAGAGGTTACCTAATTGTTTGTACTCTTTTTCAGCACCAGGTTTCAGAGCAACGATCTGCTCGTAGGTCATAGTTGCCTCACTGATGGCGCCCTTTTTAATCTGACACTCGGCAAGGGAATTCAGAATATCGGAATCTTTGGGATCAAGCTGTGATGCCTTCTCAAACATCTTGATCGCTTTATCATAAAGAGCCTTCTTCTGATATATTTCTCCAAGTGCTTTGTACATCTTTACATCTGCCTCATTGGCAGCTATAGCACCGTTGAACGCTCTGATCTTTTCATCTTCCGTTCCCCTGACCAGAACAAGCTGACCATATCGTTTGTAAATTCCTTTTGTTGTAGAATCAGCCTTGAGTGCGGCTCTGTATGCAGAAAGTGCCCCGGGCTCATCTTTACGCTCAAAAAGCATGTCTCCCAGTTTTTTCTGCGCCTCGGCATCTGAGGGTTTCAGCTCAGCATATTTTCTAAGATATGACAGAACTTCTTCCTTGGTACCGGTACGGGTCGAGATATCATAGAGTTTCTCAAACACGACAGGATCTTTTGGACTTACATTTGAGAGCTGCTTAAAGATCTGGTAAGCCTTGAATTCATCTTTGGTCTGAAAACAGGACTGCCCATACATCATCAGAATAGCCGGATCGGAATTATCCGGGCTTGATAACATCGCGAAATACTTGACAGCTTCAGCGTAGTTATTTGATTTATAGGCGTTCTCGGCAACCAGTCTTGCGACTGAGTTTTCACGATTTTTCTCAAGGTATTTCTTGTATGCCCTGATCGCAGAATCAGTCTTTTTCTCCTTCATGTAAAGATCACCCAGATCCTTATACTCTTTGCTTGCCTGCGGGTTCATCGCTATGGCCTGCTCGTAGGTCAG
>CAYLVN010000638.1:0-1561 GCA_964387115.1 uncultured Fibrobacter sp. | reverse complement strand
AAGGGGGCGTTCCCCCTTGCGCTCCAGCCTGTCGCGGACGCCAGTCTTCCGCTATCCCCTGGTGCTGTCCACCGGTTGTGGAGGCAGTTACCATCTTCGCGGTCTTGTCTGTCCGTTTCAACGCACAGACGAACTGCAGGTAGATTAAAATGGTTGTAGCCTCCCGGAATTAGACAAGTAAGGTCGGTATCTTCGAGCCCTGAAGGGGCGAAATTAAATAGCCATAAGCAGCGCCCCTGGAAAAAATCAAAAAAGAATCGAAGCCCTGAAGGGGCGCAACAAAGAGATGGTTATATTTCTGGATGATACCGGAGACTTTAAAGTTGTACAATGTCGAATATGACGAATGATATGTATATGGAATTGAGTCACGCCCCTTCAGTTACTATGTATCATCCATCCCATTTACCCGGGGCGGTGCCCCGGTCTATAGAATTATGCACCTTCGGTGTGCAGGACCGCAGTGGCGGGCAAGATTCGAATCCATTTTGTTTTTCTGACAAGCAGGTTGTAATGGATACACGTAATTTTTCTCACAAAAAACGGAGTGCTGAATAATACTCACACGTCATTTCTGTATTAAAGAATCTAATGCCGGGCACAGATTTCTTTACTCTTACTCCCAACTCTTAATTCTTTACTCTTAATTCTTTACTTGCGACTTGCGACTTGCGACTTGCAACTTGCAACTTGTGACTTGTGACTTGTGACTTGCAACTTGTGACTTGTGACTTGCAACTTTCAGAAACTCCCCCAAAAACTTTGCTGTATGTGACTTTTTGTTTTTCAGAATCTGCTGAGGGGTTCCCTGTGCGATAATTTTTCCTCCTCCTTCGCCGCCTTCAGGACCAAGGTCTATAATCCAGTCGGCCTCAGCAATAACATCCATGTTGTGTTCAATTATAATCACAGAGCTTCCCGCATCAACCAGCCGGTGCAGAACCATTATCAGTTTGTCAATGTCAGCCATATGAAGGCCCACAGTGGGTTCATCAAGAACATATATGGTATGGTTTGAAGATTTTCCAGTCTTACGGAACCGTGCCGGAGCTGTGGCTTTTCCCAGCTCAGTGACAAGTTTTATTCTCTGGGCTTCACCTCCGCTGAGAGTCGGGCTCTGCTGGCCCAGGGTGAGGTAACCAAGTCCGGTTTCCTGAAGCAGTTTGAGAGAGTTATGAATAGAGCTGTGAGCGGCGAAAAACTCAAGTGCCTCATCGATGTTCATGTTAAGCACTTCGGAAATGGTCTTCCCTTTAAAGCGGACCTCAAGAGTTTCAGAGTTGAACCGGTTTCCTCTGCACTCTTCACAGGTAATATTAACATCAGGCAAAAAGCTCATCTCAACGGTTTTTATTCCCTGTCCCTGACAGGCACTGCATCGACCCTGATCAACATTAAAGGAGAACCTGCTGGCAGAGTATCCTCTCATTATGGCCTCAGGGGTGCGTGCGAAGAGCTTGCGGATTTCATCCATGAAACCGACATAGGTGGCAGGGCAGGAGCGTGGGGTTTTACCGATCGGGCGCTGATCGACTTCAAGGATTCTTGATACAGCATCCCA
>CAYLVN010000637.1:0-1575 GCA_964387115.1 uncultured Fibrobacter sp. | reverse complement strand
TTATCCCTTGTGCATAAAGGCTTTCACAAATCTTGATGTACCACCAGTGTGGTGCACCTGCGATTTGTTCAAGCCTTTCTGCTACAAGGGCTAAACACACTTCATCCCTTTCCGGATGCATAAGTTAGGTATTATATTCAGTAGTATATTGTAGAAATCTGAACAAAAACATCTGGTGTTTTGCATTAAATCAATATGAATGAACAACTTAAGGAGCGTCTGGAGAGTATCCGGGATCGCATTGAAACAGCCGCTAAGAGGTCCGGAAGAGCAAAAGATGCTGTGAAACTCATTGCAGTCACTAAAACCTACCCTGCATCCGCTCTTCAGGAGCTTATTGATCTGGGAGTTAGAGACCTTGGTGAGAACAGGGCCGATGAGATCGTGAGCAAGGCCCCGGAGCTCAAGGGTGATTATGAACTGCACATGATTGGTCACCTACAGACAAACAAAGTAGCCCGTGTACTGCCTCATGTAAAATGGATTCAATCGATCGATCGCCAACGGCTGATTTCAAGGATAGAATTTCTGCACAGTGGATCCCCGATAAAGGCGCTGGTTGAAGTGAATACCTCTGGTGAAGAATCTAAAACCGGGTGTACTCCGCAGGAATGCAGGCAGATATGCGAACTGGTAGCAAAGAGCAGTGCCCTCAGGTTTTGCGGACTGATGACAATCGGGCCTCTTGAGGGCGGGGAGAAAAAGACCAGAGAGGCATTTACGATGCTTCGGGAACTCGCTCAGGATGTAAAGGATCTGTCGCCACAACCCGAACTCTCGATGGGGATGAGTGGTGATTTTGAGTGGGCAATCGAGGAAGGAGCTACAATGGTCAGGATAGGCACACTCCTTCTTGGCGGGCGTCACCGATGATCAGTCTTATCCTGTATGTGTTTCGTATTTACGAGATCATTGTACTGGCAAGGGTGATTCTCTCATGGGTTCATCCCGATCCAAATCATCCGGTAGTAGTATGGATTGAACGTCTGACAGAACCTCTTCTGGACCCTATCAGGCGCTTACTTCCATTTGAGAAAATTGGACTGGACTTTTCGCCGCTTATACTGCTTCTGCTTCTTGAGCTGCTGGAGCGGTTTCTATTGCGGTCACTATATTCATTTTAGTCGGGGAGCATTTACATGCGTATCACTCCACTTGACATCAGAAAGCAGCCTTTCAGGCACGTTTTGCGGGGATTTGATCCTGACGCGGTAAACAGCTTTCTTGAAATGGTTGCCTCGGAATACGAATCGATTATCAGGCAGAATGATGAATTTGCTACCCAGGTCAAGAGCCTGGAGGCGCGTCTGGAGAGTTATGTAAAGATTGAGCGTGTTCTCAATGAGACCCTGCTTACGGCCCAGAAAGCCACTGATGAGGCGAGGGTTAATGCTCAGAAAGAGGCCGAGCTTATTCTTAAAGATGCCAATCTCAGGGCGGAGCGTTATGAGGATGAAGCAAGAAACAGGGTACATGAGCTGGAAAGCGAACTGGTAGCACTGAGAAACCAGCGTGACAGCTTTCTTGCGAGGTTTAAATCGATGCTTACCACACAGCTCAATCTTCTGGACATCA
>CAYLVN010000636.1:0-1584 GCA_964387115.1 uncultured Fibrobacter sp. | reverse complement strand
TGAGAGCCGGTTTGAGTCGAAACGGATTTTGTGCTCTGAAAGGTATGCCGATGTGACGACCTTTACCCTTCGGTTTTCAACATGTGCCATCGCTCCCCTGCCGGTGATTGTACGAAAGTCGGTCACCGGAAAAAGATCTCTGGCAAAATCCACTACCCCGCGGGCCACAGGATGTGTCGATTGGGACTCAACACTTGCCGCATACTTGATGAGATCATCACGGCTGATACGAGGGTTAAAGACCTCTATATCAACCACCCCATACCTGCCCTCTGTCAAAATTCCGGTTTTCGAGAATACCACAGCGCCAAGTTTTCTCGCACTCTCAAGCGCCTTCCTGCGCTTCACCATTATTCCATGTGATGCAAGCTTCGCGGTACAGATTGCCATCACAAGCGGCACAGAGAGACTCAAAGCCTGCGGTGATGCAATAACAAGAACAGTCACTGCCCGCTGAAGAGCAAAAACCACGCTTTGCTTCAGAAGCAGGTACCACACACAAAAGGTGAGCGCCGCAGAGATAATTGTGATCAGGGTAAGCCACACCGCCGCTCTGTTTGCGAATCTGTACAATGGTGAGGCAAAGTCTTTTCTGTCTGATATCAAGAAAAGGGGGTCAGTGATGCGGTCACCGACAAACATGATATTGATTAGAAGTGCCATCTCCCAGAAGAGGGTTCTGACTGGATTGACAAACAATATGACGGCACTGAATACAAAAAGGATCGAAACCGCCAGAAAGTTCAGCGTTGTAGTCCCGGGTTTTTTTGCCCTGAGCTCACCAAGTGCACCATTTAGAAACCCCGGTGCGCAAAGAGCGTAAAGCGCGGTTGAAAAGAACAGAAGAACCTTCTGGCTGCCATCGAAGGAGATCCCAGTTTTAAACAGCTCTGAAACCACAGGACTCAGGATAAGCACCGGTATGGTCAAAACAGTTGAAATCAAAAGCCTGATCAGGAAATCTCTGGTAGAGAGATACTGCCCCGGCAAAAACAGCCAGTCTGTTTTCCTTTTCTGAACCGTATGTTTTTTTGATTTTCCCATTTCAGCTCTTCATCACCATTTTGGGCGATATTTAAGATTAACCGCAAATAACAAACCTGATCCTATTCAGAACCCTCTAATCATATTTTGATTCATTGAAAAAGAAAAGGTATTCTGAAATAAAACTGATTCATAATGAATTTTTGGAGGTCCCCTTTTTGCCTTAAGCCCTCAGTACACCCCGAAGTACCATAAGCGCTAACTTTAAGTTTAATAGTAAGATAAAGACCTGCAATGTCTTCAAGCCTTATCTTCTCGACATCTTACGGTTTTTTATTCTCCCCAGTTGCGATGGTCAAAAGAATAAGAATGCAGGCAATGCCGGCGTTTTGAACTGGCAGAAATCATGAAGTTATTCAAACGCTGGTAGATTCAGGGTTTTTCAATCGAGGAGTTCATGGAGTACCCGCACGACTTAGGCGGCGGGCGTGTTTATCTGGAAGCTAAGATTGTGCTTTGTTATCGTCCCTGGATGCTTAAAAATAGAATTGCATGGGAAACAAAATTTCCCATGCAATTGCAAACAGAAACTCAGAACCG
>CAYLVN010000635.1:0-1596 GCA_964387115.1 uncultured Fibrobacter sp. | reverse complement strand
GGGCAGACTTGCCTGGGACAAGCTGAAGCTTCGGCTGCCCATCGTCAGCGGGACGGTCATTAAGCTGAATGTTACCCGTTTTACAAGGACGCTGGCCACACTGCTGACAAGCGGTATCCCATTAATGCAGGCTTTGGATGTTGTGGCCAAGGTTGTTGGAAACAAGGTGGTCACAAACGCGATATTCAGTGCCAGGGAAGACATGCGCAGGGGAATGGATCTGGCTACTACCATCAGACGTATCGGTATATTCCCGCCAATGGTGGACTCCATGATTCGTGTGGGTGAAGAATCCGGAACACTTGACGAGATACTTGATAGAACAGCAGACTTCTATGATGATGAAGTAGAGGTAGCATTACAGAGAATGGTATCACTGCTGGAACCGATTATGATTATAATCATGGCTTTAATTATCGGTTTTATCGTGATTTCCATTGCTTTGCCTCTCTTTGATATTATAAATACCGTTCAATAAAAGAAACCAATGGGTGAAAGCGATGACTACCATAGGAAACAATGAAATGCTGTTACAACAGCCCGATTCTGTACAAAACCTTACCGTTGATCAGGCTGCTGCCGAGTATTTTCGGGACAGAAGCGAGGATAATCTTGAGGCTGTTATTCATGCTTCCCGTAAGCTTATTGGCTATTTTGTGAAAATATATGGCTGGAAACAATCCCAGCAGGATTTGATTCAAGCCGGGAACGAAGGCCTATTAAAGGCATTGAAACGGTTCAACCCTGCAATGGGCGTCAGCTTTGCCACCTACGCAGGAAGCCTGATATCCGGAGAAATACGACATTGCATCCGGAAGGAAAACTCCTATTATCAGCCCAGAACGGTAGAAAAGCTGCAGGAGAAGATTGATGTACTGATATCCGAACAGCTTGCTGAAACGGGAGAAGAGCCAACACTGCATGAGATATCCAGTAAGGTAAATATTCAGGAAGAGGGCGTCAAAGAGGTCATGAAGGCTGGAATATTGTCTTTTGATGAAATTGACACTTCGAAAATAGTCAACATCAAAGCGGAATCCTTCAAGCTTGTCATCGAAGACCGAATCATACTGGAACAGGCCATCAAGAAGCTCTCCGACCTCCAGCAGAAGGTCGTTCATATGATCTTCTACAAAGATATGACACAGGATCAGACGGCAAAGGAACTTGGGATCAACCAGAAAAAGGTGTCCCGGGAGCTTGCAAAAAGCCTGGATAAAATGCGCGACACCATAAAATAATTAAAAAGTTTTGTTGAAATGTGTCTAAAAACATTTTTAGGCGGTATAATGAATATGTGAGGACAAATCCTCCATAAATAAAAAACAAAAAGAAAAGGGGATATTTATATGTTCACAAAAATGAGAAAAAGTAAAAAAGGTTTTACACTGATCGAATTGATCGTAGTTATCGCTATTTTAGGAATTCTGGCTCTGATAGCAGTACCGAGACTGGGTGGATTTAGGGAGTCATCTAGGGTAGCAGCAGATGAAGCAAGTGCTAAAGTTATTGCAGATGCAGTTTCAATGTTCAACGCGACTCATGATACTCCAATAACATCTGGAACACTTGCTGAAGCTGCTGCTGTGTCTGCTA
>CAYLVN010000634.1:0-1604 GCA_964387115.1 uncultured Fibrobacter sp. | reverse complement strand
GAAAACCGGAAATAATTTTCCGGTGAAAACCAGAAATATTAAACCGGTGTTGACATCCCGTAAACCCCTGCAGTTGGGATGTTTCTGATTATCATATTATTGACAGGTGAAGTATGATTGAAATTAATAAATCTCAATAATTGAGATCAAAAATTAAAAATCAAGTACCATAACCTGTACCCCCATTTTTTCACAACGTTTCAACGACAATCGCTAGTAGTGGAGAGATGGCGCAATTGCTGCGTTAGCCCTTGTAACTGAAAAGGGTTGAACAAACAGCGGGTGCACCACACCATCATAGTTTTCCCCTCACAGCACGGGTGATCAAAAAGAGTTGTCAAACCATTGATGTCATCTTAGAATGTAGTCTGCAGGTCTCCGGGCAGGTGAGTTTCAGGAATGGAAAACGAAACTCCCGGCTATACGTTATAATGGATCTGCGGAAAAAACACTATGACAAGTATCGTTGCATTTTTCCTGACATTTCTTATCTGTTCATTTCCTCAGGCTCTCATGCATGATCCGTATCCGCTTCTGGCAGAGAGGTTTATAAAGGGAGGCGGATGGGTCGAAATTTTCTTTTTGTCACTCTATTCGGCATGGCTGGTTGAGAAAATAATCAAAAGTGTTGATTCTGGTAAGATCCGGAGTAAGACATGGAGTGCTTTTTCTGTTGTTTTTTTTCTTCAGGCAGCTCTTGGAATTTCCGGCTTTGAAAAGTTTCTTATGACCGGGTCTCTTCACCTTCCGGTACCTGCATTGATAGTGGCCGGCCCGCTGTTTCGGGGAGAGGGTCTTTTCATGCCCATTCTCCTTTTGTCAACACTTGTCTTTGTGGGACCGGCATGGTGCTCCTGGCTCTGTTACATAGGAAGCTGGGACTTACTGGCATCAAGAAGTACCAGAAAACCCGTCGAGCTCCCCCGGTACTTTAACCATATAAGAATTTCTCTTTTTGCGGCTCTTGTCATGGTGGCACTGTTTCTTAGATTCAGTGGATTCAGTACATCTATAGCTGTGTTTGGTGGTGCCGCTTTTGGATTGGGCGGAGTTGTGGTAATGATTCTCTTTTCCAGGAAAAAGGGGGTTATGGTACATTGTACGACCTATTGCCCGATAGGTCTTATCACCAGTCTGGCGGGGAAAATCAACCCTTTCAGAATACGAATCGGGAAAGGCTGTATTGATTGTCACTCCTGTATACGGGCATGCAGGTATGGAGCTTTGACAAGTAACAGTATCAGGCAGCGCAGACCGGGATTGACCTGCACACTCTGTGGAGATTGTGTAGCATCCTGCAAAGACTCCCATATAGGCTTTTATTTCCCCGGAATCTCATCAGTCGCAGCCCGTAAAGCTTTTCTGACCCTGGTTGTAGTTTTTCATGCGGTGTTTCTGGGGATGGCAAGACTTTGAATATTGGGATTAGTAAAGAATAAGATTAAGATTAAAGACCTTCTGGAAGAGGGTGCCCCCAATACAAGGATCAATCAAGAATATAGATAAATATTTTTTTTTTTTTGGAAGAGGGTGCCCCCTCTTACGATCAAGCCCGTCGAAGACGCCGGTCTTGCTCTATCTCCCCTTGTTGTCCACCAGTTGTA
>CAYLVN010000633.1:331-1616 GCA_964387115.1 uncultured Fibrobacter sp. | reverse complement strand
CCTCCGCCAAAGTTGCCGACCAGATGACCCTGAGCACATTTCATAGCCTGGGGGTCAGGATTCTGCGCGAAGATGGAGAGGCGTGCGGGCTCAAAAAGAACTTTTCTATTATTGATGAGCATGAAAAAATAGCCACTCTTAAGGGTATTATGCGTGCCGCAGGTGTGCGTGGTCTCAAAGATCAGGATCCTCAGGAGTTTGCAACAGTTATCAGCCTCGCAAAGAACTCTTCCCTGGACCCCTCATCCTACAAGAAAGAGAATCCCGATGACCGCAAAATCAACCGTGTCTACAATTCTTACAACTCCATTCTGCTGAAACGTCAGACTGTTGATTTTGATGACCTTCTGCTTCTTCCTCTGCAGATCCTGACCTCAAATCCCAATATTCTCCGAAAATACCAGGAACGTTATAAGTTCATATCCATAGATGAATTCCAGGATACAAATGCGGTACAGATGAAACTGGCATCACTGCTCTCTTTCCCCAGGAATAATCTCATGGTGGTCGGTGATGATGATCAGGGGATCTATTCCTGGCGGGGAGCTGAGGTTGAGAATATCATCTCTTTTCCGGAAAGATTCAACGGGTGTACAACAGTCATTCTTGATCAAAATTACCGCTCCACGAGGCAGATCATCGAGGGCGCTCACGCGGTTGTCGAGAAAAACAGGATAAGAAAGCAGAAAAAGATTATCGCCGTTTCAGGAGACGGCGATCCGATCATGCACTATAAAGGTGATGATGAAGAGGATGAAGCAGCCTGGATAGCATCTACTATTTCCGAAAATGACAAGCATACATCATTCAGAGCAAGCGACCACGCGATATTGCTGCGGACAAACGCGATGATGCGCCGGTACGAACTGGAGCTTCGCAGAGCCGGCGTTCCCTACAGAGTCAGCGGTGCCATGAGTTTCTTTGAACGTAAAGAGATAAAGGATCTGCTTGCGTATCTGAGATTCTTTGCGAACCCTCACGATGAACTGAGTATGGCACGGGTTCTGAAAGTTCCCAACAAGGGTATTACACCCTCAACTCTTGAAGTTCTCGATGATTTTGCCGCGCTGAGAAAAATGAGTCTTTATGATGCGATGCAGAGGCATTCTGAACTGGAAAAAATAAGCACAGAACAGCATGTAAAGATCGATTCATTTCTCTCACTGTTTCAGGTTTATTCATTAAAATTTGAAAAAGGGCCGCTCTCGGTCGCGCTCAGAGAACTGCTGACCGAAACCGGGTATCTTGAACACCTTACCCGTGCATCAAAAGATGACAATAACCC
>CAYLVN010000633.1:0-321 GCA_964387115.1 uncultured Fibrobacter sp. | reverse complement strand
CGGAAAAACGCACCGAGAACATCGATGAAATGATTCATGGAGTCGAGACTTACGAGCAGAAATTCCGTTCAAAAAAACCTACACTCGCCGGCTACCTTCAGGAGATCGCGATAATCAGTTCTGAGGATAACGATGAAGAATCGCAGACGACAAGGAAAGGTGTAGTGCTTATGACACTTCACAAATCAAAAGGACTTGAATTCCCTGTTGTCTTCCTTGCCGGGCTCGATAAAGATTACATGCCCTCACCAAAGGCAATTCAGGAGGGCAACATCGATGAAGAACGCAGACTTTTTTATGTCGGGATGACACGCGCCAGAA
>CAYLVN010000632.1:0-1618 GCA_964387115.1 uncultured Fibrobacter sp. | reverse complement strand
AACGGCATCCATCTTAGAATTGCCGAGACCGGAGAAGATGGATTCCTGCTTTCGCAGGAATGACGGAAACCTTGCGCTGACAGACGTAAGCCCTTCGGGCTAAGGAAAAAGAGTTGTGTGCGCGGATCAGGTATTTCCTACGAAAACAGTAAAGAGTCCTTTCTACTACTTACTCTCTACTTCTTACTCTTACTTCTTACTTGCTACTTGCTACTTCTTACTTGTGACTTTGACATACAGGGTTGTTTTAGCAATCCCTGATTCTTTTTTTAAATTTATAAAATCCTTATCTGTTCTAATGCGCTTCAATAATCGCCCGTGTAAATCAAAAACTGAGACCAGTTTATCTTTTCCGGAAAATCCTGCTGGTAATGTGATAATTGAAGCGGTTGTAAAGAAAGAAGCGCAACTGTTATCCGATTCAATATTGTAAACCTTTTCCGTTGTCCGGGCAGCAGTCGGAGTAGTTGAAATCTTATACCGGCTGCCGGGTGATGTCTGAAATGCGGTATGAGTAGCAGATGTCGAACATGGTACTGCTTTCATGTTATCATCATACACATAATAGTCTGTCCCTCTTATCACGCATCTGCTTCCTTTTCTGGAAAGGATCGATGCTTCAACGAACTTCGAACCACTCCATTCAAAATCGATTTCAAACCCGCCGCGTGCGCACAAGCCCTTTATAGATCCATCCGGCCATGATGATGGAAGTGCGGGAATAAAGGATATATCGCCAAGGTGTGATTGAAGAAGCATCTCCGCAATGCCGGCGGTAGCCCCGAAGTTTCCATCAATCTGGAATGGTGGGTGCGCATCGAGAAGATTCTCATATACCCCTCCACTGTTTTCATACTCTGTAGTGGCAGAAGTTGTGAGACTAAGTGCATTCTGTAGTAAAGTCTTTGCGTGATTACTATCGAGCAATCTTGCCCATGTACAGATTTTCCACGCACGCGCCCACCCCGTTCCACCATCACCACGATCCACAAGTGATACTTTCGCAGCATCAGAAAATGTTGTATTGATAAATGGTGATACCTGTTTTCCCGGATAGAGGCAGATCAAGTGTGAAATATGACGGTGCTGTTCATTTTTAATATCATTCTGATATTTCCACTCACGCAATTGTCCATAATTGCCAACACGCAAACCAGGATCAAGCTGATCCAGTTTAGCCTGAAGCGTAGTTCTGAATTCCTGATCAACATTTAAAATCCGGCTGGCCTCGATTGTATTGGTAAACAGATCCCAGATAAGGGTTTGGGCATACGTTGAACCTTTTTCTCTATACGGATTGCCATGTTCCGGTGACCACGAATTGGGAGCCACCAGTTTCCCATCACTATCGGCAACAAGCGTACTTAGCCAGAACTCACAGGCACTTTTCATGACAGGATATGCAGTTTTTGCTACAAAACTGGTATCTTTTGTAAAAGTGAAGTGGTCCCACAAATTCATGCAGTACCAGGCATTCGCTTCTGAGTTCAACTCCCACTGGGTGTGACCAAAAATGTTATTTTCTGTTTTAAGAGTAAATCCTTTTGCTCCCATTGAAGTTGCAAGTTTTTTCCATGAATCCTGAACGATTGCCTGATTATAGACATAGTCGGCAAGC
>CAYLVN010000631.1:0-1619 GCA_964387115.1 uncultured Fibrobacter sp. | reverse complement strand
TCTGTTACACCGCGGTACCACTCTTTTACTGCTTCAGGAAGGCCTGACAGTTCTTCAAGCGTAATTTCCTCAGGGAGCTCTGCACCTGTAAAAGGAACACTTTCGATCTCAACACACCGCACAATCTCTTCTTCCCGCGCGCGCGGGTACCCCCTCCAGAGAGTGGCCAGAAGAAGCAGCAAAAGAGTATGGAAGTCCTCTCTGAGGTTTTCCTCCGGCAGACGGGATGAGAAGAAACGGGCCTGACGGATCTCAAAGCTGCTTATGCGGCGCATTGCCTTGAGTATCGAGCCCAGGGCATCGGGACTTATTGTTCTATTGTTGAGTTTAAGAGCCATTTTCTATCTATGTCTTTTCCGGGGTTTTTATTTTATCACCCCTCTGTCGGTCGCACCTTCCCCTGTCACTCATAAGAAAAGTTTGGTGCCGTCAATCTACCTGCATACCGCTCTATCTCATGCTTTACAAACGTTGTATCTTCTTCCGGATCTGCTTTGTAGAACCATACCGGATCGCACGGGTCCTTCTCCAGGGCACGAAGATAAACGTAAACCGCTCCGCCCAGATTACGCGAAGGGTCATACTCCGGGCCAAGAAGCCCTGAAAGCCAGGTGTGAAGACCATGGCAGTAAACTTTCGCCTGAAGGTCATACCTGCTGGTCATAATACTGTCGCGGATACTCTCTTTGTCATAAGATGAAAGCCAGTTGCTCTTCCAGTCAAGCACAAAATACCTGAAGCTTCCATCACCATTTTTCATTCTGAATACAAGATCCATATATCCCAGGACCCAGTGAGGGGCCGCTCCCAGGTGAAACTCCGCCTCTGCACGTAAATCATTTAGGCCGAGGCCCGACAGCCTTATTTCACCACTCTCAGGAATGCTGTAAGGGATGCTCAGAGCTTTTTTAACAATAGCTAAAGTGTTCTGAGTCATCCTGTCCACTTCCTCTGCGGTTTTTCCTGCAGTCAAACCATGCTTTTTGATAATACCTGACGTTTTACCCTTAAGAAACTCTGGTATCTCTTCCCCATCTGCCCAGCCGATTCCTTCCTCGTGCGATACCGCGCATTCCATTATCTCATGAAGTGCGTTGCCAGTGTGCTTTCCCGCAGGAAGAGTGAGACTGGAGAGGGCGGCTTCACTTTTGTCGGGTGATGAAAAACCGGAATCGTGGTCAGGGGCACGGCGCCCGCCAAGGTCGGCGGGTTCCTGCTGATTGTGGGCAAGGGCCGAATAGCTTGTCTGGATACGTCTGCGGCCCGGAAGTCCTATCTGCCTCAGCGCATCGTACACCCGATTCTGGGCTTGTGAGAGACTTTCAGTAAGATCAGAATCAGTTTCAGGACCCTTGTTTTTATCACCGGCAGGTACGGAATCGACAGGAGTATCTGAGCGCGCACTGCAGATGCAAACAGGATATTTCTCATCAGTAAGGGAGATGTCGGCGATCTCCTGAAGAATCGGGGTAAGGTCCTTTTCCGGTGTATAGGAAGGCAGTTCGCAATGAGCCCACGAAGTTTCACTGTTTGCCGGATTTTTCAGATGCATCGGGACGTAAAGGAGCGCTTTGGGGCGGGTGAGTGCGACATAAAGAAGCCGCCTGCGTTCCTGCATC
>CAYLVN010000630.1:0-1633 GCA_964387115.1 uncultured Fibrobacter sp. | reverse complement strand
GGGAGCCTGGGGTTGAGGCACTGTGTCACCTCAGAGATGATTTTGGGAATTTTGCATTGTCACTTTTTCATCTCTGAGGTGAAATAGGAGCCTTGGGTCATGGCACTAATCTTCTGCTGGATGATTTTGGAGATCTGTTTTTCTTCTTCGAAATATTTAACTGTACAGGTGATATGTTCCTTCAGTATTGAGATGTCCACATTAGCGGTCTTGGGTGAGTATAATGTACACAAAAATAAATAAAGCTTCCGGATACAATATCGAGTGGCGCTTCCTTAAAAAGATCTTTAACCTAAATCAGGCATCCCGATCAGAGCGAATTGTATTTATCCCTTGTGCATAAATACTTTCACAAATCGCAGATGTTACACCAGTGTGGTTCACCTGCGGTTTGCTTCATTGCCAAAGCTTTCAGGCATGCTCATCTTATAACCTTGTCGATAAGAGCTGCAATGCCTTCAACCCTCACTTCTCAACATCTTATAGTTTTTATTCTTTCCGACTGCGACTTTCAGGTTAGACCGGAGTAAATCCTGCCGGCTGTTTTGGTACCGGGTCAGCAGCGCTGATTTTTTCTACCGAAGACCGGTCTTTTTGTTCCTGGTTTCCCTTGGCATCGCTCTGAATCAAGCTTATCTTTAATGAAAAAAACGGAAGCAGGTCCTTCAACGTAATTACCCCTGCCAGTTCTCCGTTTTCGGTGACTATAAGCCTTCCGGTAGAATTTTTACACATCAAATCTATCGCTCTCATAACATCTGAGGATGTTTCGACTGAGTTGGTATCATCGCATGTCTCTGCAAAGTTGGAAACCGTGTACCTTTCCCATTCCTCCCGGGGAATCTCTCTGATCTTTTCGGTAGTGATACACTTCAGGATTCCGGGAAAAAGTACCGGAAATATTTCAAGGTTGTACCTGTAGATATATTCTGTTATGAACTGGTGAAGAGAGATCTGTGGTGGTACAGTGACAGGATTGGACCGCATATACTGAGATACACTTTCCCCCTCCATGCTCTTTTTAAGCGAGAAAAAACTTCCTGACAGGTATATTCCTTCCCTGAGAAGTGCTCCGGTCAATATCCACCATATTCCTGATATCAATAATCCTTTGTATATGATTACAGCCCCGGCTGCAATAAGCAGTATCGCAAGAGTATGGCCTGCAAAGAAAGCAGCTTTTGATGCAGTTCTGCAGCTTTTACCGGAAATCAGACAAACGGATTTTAAAATTGCAGATCCATCGAGTGGTGATGCCGGAAACAGGTTAAGGCCCGCAATTATGATATTTAGAGTCGCAGCTTTATCGAGAATGAAAATCAGGGCTCCCGACCAGTTCAGATGAAGCCCGGTGAGAAGCAGCCCATAGCAAAGAGATGCTGTAATAACACTTGCAAGCGGGCCGGCCAATGCAGAAAATATCGATTTTTCAACCGGAATTATGCGCGTCTCATCCTTTACAGCTCCAAAAGGAAGTAGAATTCTTTTGCCATCGGGGATTCCCAGTCTGGAATCAGCCAGGATGTGTCCTGTTTCATGAAGTATCATTGAGACAAGCAGTATCGATGCTCCTGCAAAACCCCACCACATCGAGGTTTCTTGAGGAATAACCGGGAAATAATAGGGGAGAGCA
>CAYLVN010000629.1:0-1635 GCA_964387115.1 uncultured Fibrobacter sp. | reverse complement strand
AGGACTCAGATAAGCGTACTGCGCCTTCAGCAAGGAACTGGCAGGATATTGAGGTTTACGCGGTGATGGCTGAAGGAACCTATTTGTATAATGCCGGGAAAAACAAGCTGGAGATGATTGTAAAAGGGGATCTGCGTAAGAAAACAGGGATGCAGGGATTTGCAGGAAAAGCTCCGCTGAACCTGGTCTTTGTATCGGATTTATCCCGGATGAAAGGTGTATCTAAAGAGGATCAGGTAATCTATTCGGGAGCCCATGCCGGCTACGTAAGCCAGAATGTGTACCTGTTTTGCGCATCGGAGGGGCTGTCCACTGTGGTAAGAGGATCTGTGGACCGTGAAGCGCTCAGTAAAGCGATGGGGATTTCTGCGCCGAAGAAGATCATACTTGTTCAGACAGTAGGTTATCCTGAGAAGGCTGACTGATACTGTTTGGAAGGAAGAGTTGCAAAAGTCATTAAGTAATATATTTCATGGTACCCAATATTTAACTTCGACACTGAACCGGGGATTTTACAAAGGAAGTGAAGATGGAAACGAGTCAGAATCAGTTAGTCTATCCGTATGCGGATCTGTCAATAGCGTGCCCTGAAAAGTCGGATCGTTTAACTGCCTTTTTCCGTATTTTCATGATTCTTCCGGTTCTGTTTCTGTTTGTGCTGATAGTTGGTTTTAAATCGGAAGAGTGCGCGGTTGCAGGCGGAGGTTTTCTGTTCCTGCCGATACTTTTGACAATTGTATTCAGGTACAAGTATCCCAGAGTCTGGTTTGACTGGGTCTTATATTTAACAAAGTTCATGGCCAGGATTACCGCATACCTTTTTCTTCTCCGTGATGAGTACCCTGCAATTGAAGATGAGCAGCAGGTTAAGTTGACACTTAGATACCCGGATACTGCGGCGGAATTACACAGGGGAATGCCTCTGGTGAAATGGTTTCTGGCTATCCCGCATTATATCGTTCTGATATTTTTATTTGTTGCCGTATTATTTGTGACACTTTTCGCCTGGTTTTCAATTCTTTTCACCGGCAAATACCCTCCTGAAATGCACCGGTTTACAGTCTCTGTATTCAGGTGGTCACTTCGGGTAAATGCGTATGCATTTCTTCTTTTGACTGACCGGTACCCGCCGTTTCAGTTAAATTAACGCCCGATAATACAGGCCAATAGAGTAACTGATAATCCGATGCCGGTCGGGGCTACACACACAAAATCCTGAAGAACCTTTAATAGTTTCTGGAAGAGGGTGTTTCCCCAATACAAGAAATAAACAAGAATGAAGATCTTTTGGAAGAGGGTGCCCCCTCTTGCGCTACAGCCCGTCGAGTACGCCGGTCTTCCGCTATCACCCCTTGTTGTCCACCAGTTGTGAATGCAGGAATAGTCTTCACATTTGCAAACGTCCTTGCGGCTGCACTGACGAACTGGTGGTAGATTAAAATATATTATAGCCTCTAAGAAAAAGTTATGCATCTTTTCTGCCGCCGGCAGGCTTGTTTTGAATTTTTCGAAGCCACAACTGTTGGTATTCCATCGGGTGATAATAACGGCTGTAAGCTTACCAATAAAGGGCCTCCGGCCAAACCAAAAATCCTGAAAGACATATCAGGAAGAGGGTGCCCCCTCTTTCGCGTA
>CAYLVN010000628.1:0-1638 GCA_964387115.1 uncultured Fibrobacter sp. | reverse complement strand
CCTGACCCGCAAAAGTGGCCGGGGGGTTGCTGCGGATCTTTTCCATCAGGTTGTTCATCGTGTGCAGTCCGGCTTCACCTTTGAAAACCTTGGAAATGAGTGTCTCCTGAAAATATCCGTATTGTGACCAGATTTTCCTGAGCTGGTCCCACAGGGTTCTTCCCTGGCTTTTGTGATAAAGGGCCATCTCCGCTGTAATCGTTGCAGCCGAGACCGCATCCTTGTCACGAACATCTTTATTAACCAGAAAGCCGTAGCTTTCTTCATCACCGAAAACAAAGTCGTACCTGTCAGCACCGGTTTCGAAATTTCCCATTTGCCCGGCGATCCATTTGAATCCTGTAAGAGTATCAAACGTAGCTGCACCGTAGTTTTTCGCTATAAGTGTCTGAAGTTCTGATGTGACAATTGATTTAATAAAGGCGGGCTTCTTCGGCATTCTGCCCGTGTCTTTACGGGAAGAGAAGATGTAGTCGGCAAGAAGCACTCCAAGCTGGTTTCCGCTGACAAGTTTGAATTCACCCTTGTCAGGTGCTGCTATACCCAGCCGGTCGGCATCGGGATCGGTTCCCATCACAAGGTCGGCATTCTCCTTTTTGCCAAGCTCAAGGGCCAGTCTCATGGCAGAGGCCTCTTCGGGGTTGGGGTATTTTACAATTGCCGTCCGGATCTTTCTGTTCCGGAACGAATGTGACCTTTATCCCCATGTCACTCAAAGCTTTCTGAACCGGCATTGCGCCTGCCCCGTTCAGAGGTGTGTAAACTACTTTGAGTTCCTTGCCTTTTTCTCTTACAAGTTCAGGCCTGAGAGAACACTCTTTAACCATCTTGATAAATGGTTCATCAACTTCCTTATCGATCATCACAAGCATCCCGGACTTTATCGCGTCCTCTTTGGCGATTACCGGTATTGATCCTGTAACAGAACGTACTTCAGTGATAATACCCTTGTCATGAGGGGGGATCACCTGTGCCCCATCATCCCAGTACACTTTATATCCATTGTATTCAGGAGGATTGTGGCTGGCCGTAACAACAATTCCGGTTGTGGCGCCAAGCTTTCTTACTGCAAAGGAGAGTTCAGGTGTGGGGCGGAGACCTGTAAAAAGAAAGGTTTTTATACCGTTAGCTGCCAGTACAAGTGCGGCTTCCAGTGCAAAGAGATCCGAGAAATTTCTGGAATCAAAAGCTATAACGGCGCTATTCTCTCTTTGAGGAAATGTCTTCTTCACGTAATTTGCAAGCCCCTGCGTGGATCTTCTAACCACTAACGGGTTCATCCGGTTGTAACCGCCGCCTATCACCCCCCGAAGTCCTCCGGTGCCGAATTCAAGGTCAGTGTAAAAACGATCATTCAGCTCTGTAAAGTCTTTATTATCAATCAGTTGAACAACCTGAGACTTGAAAAAAAGGTCCTGCTCCTGTGAGACGTAATCCCTGGCTTTCTGAAGCAGTGTTTCGTTATCCATTTTCTTCCCCTTAGTAGCTGAATTTTGAATATGGGCCATTTTTTTATGATTACATAAAATAGTTCCGGAGATATTCAGGAGTTCAGAGTAATTTTTTTGATAGTAAAATTGAGATAGAGGTTCAGAGGTTCAAAGGTTCAAAGGTTCAGGAGTTCAAGAGTTCAAGAGT
>CAYLVN010000627.1:0-1639 GCA_964387115.1 uncultured Fibrobacter sp. | reverse complement strand
TGAAGGAGAAACTTCTTGCTCTTATCGATCAGGATAAAACTCTCTCATCAACATTCGACTCGATAAAAGACCTGGATAAACTTGTCAGGTTCCATCGTGATATCTATTCACTGTGTAATAATTTTGTAAACTTCAAGGAACTTTACAATAAAGAAAGTTCTGCTGTTTTTATGGCAGGGACTCTTTACCTTGATCAGCGCACATGCAGATTGTGCATGAAAATCGATGACATAGCCAAACACAGTGCCATGGCTGCCATGGCCGGGACATTTCTTGCGTACTGTGAATGCAAACGACACGACAGCCCGGAAAAGATGACCATTGTCGCGGCTTTTACAAATGGTGATTCTGAAAATCTGATGGTCGGGCGAAACGGTATCTTTTATGATCGTCTGGGAAGAGACTGGGATGCCACTATCGTTAAAATAATCGAGAACCCGATCAGCTTGCGTCAGGCTTTCTGGCTTCCCTACAAAAACTTTGTCAGGATGATTGAGTCGCAGGTAGCCAAGCGGGCATCGGCAGCTGAGGCTCAGACAATGGCTAAAATGGAACAGGGTGCAGAGGTGACCGCCATGGCCGACAAGGCAAAGGCGCCCCCACCGCAGCAGAAAAAAATTGATGTGGGAACTGTAGCCGCAATTGGAGTAGCTGCAGGGGCAATCGGTACATTTGCAGCTACACTTCTGGGGTATGCTTCCGGGATTATCAAACTTGGTCCACTCGCAGTGATAGGCGCGATACTGGCGCTTCTTCTGTGTATTTCAGGACCTTCTCTTATACTCGCATATATTAAACTGCGTAAACGCAATCTGGGGCCGATACTTGACGCAAGCGGATGGGCTGTTAACGCAAAAGCGCTGATAAATGTTCCGTTTGGAACTGCGCTGACTGCTGTTGCTGTACTTCCGCGGGGATCGTATCGGAACCGTACCGACCCTTATGCACAGAAGAAATCGCCTTTACCCAGGCTGCTTATATTGGCACTGCTGTTTTATGTCGCCTTTCTGACACTGAATCATTTTGGTTTGGTAAATAAGTGGACGGACGGCAAGCTGGGTATGAAAAAAGAGACATCAATATCTGTCGAAGCCCCGGCAAAGATTGCTGAAACAGTAAAAGAAAATAATTAAACATACTTAACAACTAATTAAGGAGGAGAAATGAAGGCAAGAAGTGCGGTAATATGCTCATTATCGTTGTTTGCCCTGACATCAGGACTGAGCGCTGAAGAATGGAAAGTGGATATCAACGCGAACTTGACAACGGCACTCAATTCCTACAGTGACAGCTGGGTCGGGGGAGAAGCCGGATCATTCACATGGGCTTCACAGCTTCTGGGAATTGCCGAAAAACAGATAAACAAACCTCTTAACAACAAAGCTACCCTGAAGTTGCAGTTTGGTCAGACAAAACTGCAGAATAAGACATCAAAAACCTGGTCAGCACCTGTAAAATCCAGCGACCTGATTGATTTTGAAGAGTTGCTTCGTTTCACACTGGGCGGATGGGTAGATCCCTTTATCAGTGCCCGTGTTATAAGTCAGTTTGTAGACGGAAGTGATACTCTGCTGACACGGTATTTTAATCCCGTAGATATCACCGAGGCGGCTGGTATCAGCAGAACAATTCTTAAAAG
>CAYLVN010000626.1:0-1646 GCA_964387115.1 uncultured Fibrobacter sp. | reverse complement strand
AAGACGGTTTCCGGCCTTCGCCGGAATGGCGGAGTGGCGAGGGTTATGTCATAAGTCTTGTACACACCTCCCCAGAGATGACTTAGTGCCATGATCCAAGGTCACTATTTCATCTCAGGGATGAAATGCGAGAAGCAGTTCATCAGGAATTTGTCATTCTGACAAGCTCGTTCAGTTTTTCTCCGGCTGCTCCGGAATCTATCGATTTTTCAGCGATCAGGATTCCCTCTTGCGGTGAACCAGCGATCCCGGAAGCTGCCAGGGCAAATGCTGCATTAAGCACTACTATATCTTTTCTGGAGCCTTTTTCTCCTGCCAGAATACTTCTTATTATTTCCGCATTTTTAAGGGGATCTCCGCCTGTTATTTCGTCAGCAGGAGTTCTTTTGATCCCGAAATCCTCCGGCTTAATCGTGTAGCTGTGAATCTTGCCGTTGTTAAGCTCGGTAACTTTCGTTTCGGCGCTGATAGAGATTTCGTCAAGAGAATCCATTCCGTTTACGATGTAGGCTTTTTTTGACCCCATGTTATTCAGTACCGTGGCCATCGTATCGGTCAGGCCGGGAGAGAAAACCCCCATGAGCTGAGAGGGCGCAAGAGAGGGGTTTGTAAGGGGGCCCAGCACATTGAAGATGGTCCTGATGCCTACCTCTTTGCGGGGGGCGATAGCGTGCTTCATCGCTTTGTGAAGTGATGGCGCAAAAAGGAAACAGATCCCGATAGTGTCAAGGCACTCTTTCATTTTTTCAGCGGATATCGAGATATTTACACCCAGAGCTTCAAGTACATCTGCGGACCCGCATTTACTTGAGACGGAGCGGTTACCATGCTTTGCAACTCTTGCTCCTGCGCCGGCTGCTACAAGGGCGGAGGCTGTGGAGATATTGAAAGTGTTGGCACCATCACCGCCTGTTCCGCAGGTATCGATCAGGAATTCAGAGTTTTGTGGCATGATGCATGTGGCTTTACGTCGCATCACTGTTGCGGCACCGGTGATCTCTTCGGGAGATTCACCCTTCATGCGCAGGGCGACAATGAAGGCGGCGATCTGTGCATCTGTACTGTTTCCGCTCATTATCTCCGAAAAAACCTCTATTGACTGTTCGATAGAGAGGCTTGTTCCTGCAACAACCGTTTTTATGGCATCCTGAATGTTCATGAATCCTGCTTTGATGAGGGTAACTGAAGAAAAATAGTTTTTGACATCTGTGGTGCCACAGGTTCATGAACCTTTGCCGGGAAAAAAACTGCTCCCGGTGAAGTGAAGAGGGAGATCTAATGAACCTGCAGTTTCTGACAGGGTGAATAATTACGGGCTGGTTTTAATCAGTGTTGCCTCACATGTTGTCGGCATTATATAATTACTGCACGATGGAAACAAACAGCAATAAGCTTCCGAAAGCAGTTTTTATCTGTTCTGCAGCAAAATACAGTGATCTTCCAGCTCCCAGAGTTCCTGAGTATGCCATACTGGGCAGGTCAAATGTGGGCAAGTCATCATTTATCAATCATGTTCTGGGAAACCGTTTTCTGGCGCGTACATCGAGTACACCTGGGAAGACATCACTTGCAAATTTCTACCAGGTAGGAAGTGATATGGTATGGGTGGATCTTCCCGGATACGGCTATGCACGTACATCGGGAAG
>CAYLVN010000625.1:0-1649 GCA_964387115.1 uncultured Fibrobacter sp. | reverse complement strand
CTGCGCTTCGTTGCACTCAATCGACGAATCACATCGGATTCGCCTCTTTCGTGCGCCTGGCGCAGCGAATTCTCGCTCGGCCTCGCTTGAAAACTGAATATTTAGAGGTACCCTTAATAGTCTGGAGCAATCTACTCAGCTAACAGGATCAAAGGTTAATATAATGCCCGCTCCGATGTAGATGTAAATAAGAAACCCGCATTCCTGCCGGGGAGGGATCTGTTGCAGCCGGTTTCAGCTGATTGAAATCAATGACAGAACGAGAGCAGATTCTCTTGAGAAGTTCTTCATGCTGCTTGCCTTTTACCGGTGTAATCCTTCATTTTTAAACGTTAAGTCTGTCCTATATAATTCAGATATAGAGGAATTTAAGCAGCGTGCCGGAAATAATAATATGAAAGTGATTGTCGCTAAGACAGCTGGATTCTGCATGGGAGTTAAAAGGGCGGTAGATCTTGCCATTGAGAACTCAACAAACGCAACAGGTGGAATAAAGACATTAGGCCCGCTCATTCACAATTCCCAGACTCTTGAAATGCTCCGGCTGCGCGGGGTTACGGTACTTGATGAGAAGCAGAATCTCAATTCAGGCTCTACGGTGATGATCAGGGCCCATGGAGTTCCTCCGAAAACTCAGTCGTTCTACGAATCCAGAAGCAATGCGATAATTGACGGTACATGCCCCAAGGTGAAAACGGTTCACAAGGTGATATCCAAGTACCGCGAAATGGGATATCAGATAGTGATTACGGGTGACCAGGGTCATGCGGAAGTTATAGGGCTGCTGGGTTATGCCGGAAAAGCGGGTTTTCTGATCGACTCTTTAGAAGATATCGGGAAAATACCCGAAGCAGATAAAATCTGCCTTGTTTCTCAGACAACATTTGACAGGACATTGTTTGACAAGATTGCATCTGGAATAAAAAAACGGTTTCAGGCTTCAGAAGTGGTGATAAAGAAGACGATCTGCGCTGCTACCGATCAGCGTCAGGCCGAAGTTGCGACTCTCTCAAAACAGGTTGATGCGCTCATTGTGGTTGGAGGAAAGAACAGCGCCAACACTCAGAGGCTTGCCCGGATAGCAGCATCCTGCGGAACCCCAACCCAGCTTGTAGAAAGTGAATCAGAGATCGACTGGGATTCGATAAAGGACTGCAATACTGTGGGTGTAGCAGCAGGAGCATCTACGCCGAACTGGATGATAAAGCAAGTTTCGGACTACCTGCAGTTCAAGGATCGCACAAGCAGACACAACATCAAGAATATGATCTGGAACACTCTGGATACCTTCGCGAACATGAATATATTTGTGGCGCTTGGAGCCATAGCCGTTTATTATGCATCCTGTACGCTGCAGGAAGTCTCATTTACATTTACTGGTGCCGGCCTGGCTTTTCTTTACTTTTTATCAATGTATTTATGGAACAACCTTGCCAGTATCGAATCTACCCAGCATCACGGCATCTCCAGGTATAATTTCTACCGGATGCACAAAAAATCTCTTTTCTGGTTGTCAGTTATAAGCATCTTTTCTCTGCTGCTCCTAAGTTTCCAGATCAAACCAGTTCTTTTTTATCTGATGCTTTTTGCGAGTTTTGCCGGTTCTGTTTACCATGTGACAATTGTTCCAAAAAAACTGAGGAGTATTC
>CAYLVN010000624.1:0-1656 GCA_964387115.1 uncultured Fibrobacter sp. | reverse complement strand
CTCAGAGTACATTCCCAAAACAAATAGTTTAGCTCATGCATCCTTGTTTGGATTGCACGATATGCCCGGAATATTTCCAATCCTATTTTTGTCTTTATTGAAAATGAATTCATACCATCACTCTTGCCTGTCAACCTCTAAGTCAACATTCTTTTCAGCATGTCCCTGGTACCAATTGCCATCTGATTCCTTTAATTCACTTTCGGAAATAGAAATGACTGTGTCCCTGGCAATAAATGAACCATTCTCTGTTGAATCAACGTCTTTTACCTTCAACTCCCATGTGCTGTCCCAGGGAGCACCTGAAAATTGCAGCGAGTACCTGCCGAGAGAATCCGTTTTTGTCGAATCAATAGTTCCTGACGTATTCATTGTGTCTCTGATAGATACCAGCAATCCCTTAATTGGCATATTCTGGTCAGAAGAAAAGACGGTACCAGTAACTTTGTAATCTGCGTGTGGCATTCCATATTCCGGGGCGGGGCCATACATGCAACCACCAAAATTACAGAATATTCCTAATATGGCGGTAATTGGCAGGCAAAGCAATTTCAAAATGAGAAATGTAGTCTTTCTGAAACCTTTTCTAATACTCATTGGAATTTATCCCCTTTAGTTTTGAATTGAATTTCTTCTTCATTCTTATGACACTCCTGGGCGCGCTCTTCGTTCATTTTTCTTTGTCTTGCACCGGCCAGGAATTCCGCACAACAAGTCGCAAGTCAGCGGATGGATGCCGTTCTTCAAAGGCTTGACGATCCGTGGAGGCGGCTGAAAAAGGCGGGCGGGGCATTAGAGGCATGCCCCAAACCCGCTGAACCGGCACTTGATTAATAACGGGAGACCAGATGTTTTTCGGTTTTCTTTTCTGATTTGACAACCACCAGATAAACCCCTGCGCCGTCAACAGGGACCGATGCAGAACCAATACACCCTGACAAATTCGCAACAAGACGCCCGTCGGCCCGGAATACCGACACGGCAAACCCCGTCTTACTTTCCTTTGATCCGACGGACAACATACCTCCGGCATTACGGACGGTAAACCTGTTCTTAAGTGCCACATTCCCCCTGGCGGCGGCAGCCTGACGCACCATGGTCGCGCCCGGAGGCGTCAAGCGGTACAGTTTACTCTGATGCGGAGCCAGTGTGACTTTGTAGCTGTTTGAGAAGACCCCGACGTCTTTCTTTTCCCAAAGATCCCTCAGGGTATCATCGGGTGCAGTCACCCCCAGGTCGCTGAAATTGATAGTGACATCTGCAGACGCCTCATTGCGGTTGAAAACTGCCACATAGCGGATGGGACTGTCCGGAACTTCCGCCATCCAGACCGGCGTCTTTCCGGTCACTATCGGCTTGTTTCCGGTACTGTTCTGATTGACCGCCAGCACCTCGCTGTTCTGCATCAGTTTCAGTTCATCGGCGTTGCTGTCAACGAGTTTTCCTCCCCAGATAAGCGGTGAACGCATGATTGCAAACAGGGTCATCAGTGTGTACTGCTCGTCTCTGGTGAATTTGGATTTTCCGCTGTAGAGTGTTCCGATCGGAATCATGTCGCCATCCGGCCAATGGCCCGGACCTGCATACTTATACCATTCCTCCGCGCGATCAAATTCCTCGTCGAGCGATTCCCACTTGTCCCAGAAGTCATTGACA
>CAYLVN010000623.1:240-1675 GCA_964387115.1 uncultured Fibrobacter sp. | reverse complement strand
ATCGAATATATGCTTGACACAGCAACACTGGCACGTAAAGCGGGGATAAGGAGTGTTCTTGTATCATCCGGATATATCAATCCGGCGCCTTTTTCAGAGCTTGCGGAGGTGATTGATGCAGCACAGATAGATCTGAAAAGCTTTGATGATAAAATTTACAGGGATCTTAATGAAGGTAAACTTCAGCCGGTTCTCGATACACTCAAACTTGCGAAGAAAAAGGGCGTCTGGGTTGAAATTGTCAATCTGGTGATCCCTCAGTGGACCGACAAACCTGAGATGATCCGTTTGATGTGCAGGTGGATTGCAGAAGAGCTCGGTCACGATACGCCGCTTCATTTTTCACGTTTTTTCCCATTGTATAAACTCTCTCACCTCTATCCGACTCCCCAGAAAGATCTTCTTGCTGCCAGGACAATCGCTCTGGAGGAAAAATTAAGCTTTGTTTATGTTGGAAATGTACCGGATCTGGATTCTAATACGTACTGTTTAAAATGCGGTGAACTGCTCTTATCGAGGTCCGGCTACATAGTTGATAATCGAAACCTTGAATCGGGTCACTGCGGAAAATGCAGTGCCATGATACCGGGGATCTGGACATGAGAGCACAGAATATGCGATTGCTTGAATACATCACAGGAGTTTTACTTATGGCTGGACTTCTATTTGATCCGCAGGCCGCAGATACGATACGAAAAGCCGCTGTCGCGGGCCAGTTTTATTCCGATAATGCATCTGCTCTCAGAAAAGAGATCGATGGATATCTCAAAGGCGGAAGAGAACCTGAGTCACCGGTACGTCTGCTGGTTTCACCTCATGCGGGGTACGTTTTTTCCGGCCCTGTGGCAGGGAAAGGTTTTTCTTTAATTGACAATCAGATAACGAGAGTCATTCTGATCGGACCGTCACATTATGCTCTCATTAGAGGACTGGCGATCACCGATGCCTCCTGGTATGAGACTCCGCTGGGCAAAATAAGAGTGGATCAGGATTTAAAGACAAAACTGGGAAAAAATCCTCTTGTCTGTTCCGCAAAAGGTGCTGAAAATCCGGAACACAGTCTCGAGGTGCAATTGCCGTTTCTGCAGGTTAAGCTGAATCAGTTTACCATTCTTCCGATAATCACCGGTGATGTTGATCCTGCAGAGGCCGCGGATCTTCTCTTCCCGCTGATAGACAGACAGACTCTTGTGGTTGCTTCTTCAGACCTTTCTCACTATAAGGTTCAGGATGAAGCCCGCCGGGTTGATGATAAAAGTATCGCTGCCATATTGTCGGGAGATACAGAGGGGTTTATTGACGGGTGCGGGGCGACTCCAATCAGGATCGTTATGCACCTTGCACGGAAGATGAATCTCAAGGCCCGTAAGCTCGATGCCAGAACCTCGTATGAAACAGCTCCTCAATATGGTTCCCGATCGAGAGTGGTGGGGTA
>CAYLVN010000623.1:0-230 GCA_964387115.1 uncultured Fibrobacter sp. | reverse complement strand
ATCGCATTCGTTGAATCTGTCAATGATGGATTGAAGAGCGGCAGTGAAAGTTCTGCTCTCTCCTCTGAGCTCAAGAAGTATCTTCTCGATCTGGCACGGGAAAGCATGGTTAAGGCTGTGAAGGGGATGAAGCCGCCTGCAGTGGAGAAGGTTCCCGCGGCTTTAAAGGACAGCAGCGGGTGCTTTGTAACCCTTACAATCAATGGTAATCTGCGGGGCTGTATCGGATA
>CAYLVN010000622.1:0-1683 GCA_964387115.1 uncultured Fibrobacter sp. | reverse complement strand
TTTCTGGAAGAGGGCGTCCCCTCTTTCGCTCCAGCCCGTCGAAGACGCCGGTCTTGCGCTATCACCCCGTGTTGTCCACCAGTTGCAAAGGCAGGTATGGTTATCACATTTTCAATCGCCATTGCGGCCGCAGCAGCGAACTGGTGGTAGATTAAAATTATTGTAGCCTGGAAGAACCAGGCACGTACCATCCTGGCGGCGTTCAGCGTTCAGGGTTTAACGTTGGAGCGAAAGGGAGAACGCCCTCTTCCAGAGCTTTTCCGGACTATGACACCTGTCCCCGGGCATGGATACTCAAAAACCCCATTGAAATAATTTAATGGTTTGGGATTTCTGCCGGGATGTATTTCTATACTCTTACTGCAGCTTACCAAAAAACCTATCTTGAAGAAGAGGATCACTTGAGAATATTGCTTATAGAGGATGAGGATATAACCAGAGAGATTTACAAATCTCACCTTCATCCTCACCAGGTGCACGCTTTTGACAATGGACAGTCGGCCCTGGAACACATCATGCAGAATGCAGAGAGTGTGGACCTTGTCATCTCCGATCACTTCATGCCCATGCTCAACGGACTTGACCTGTTTTATGAAATCCGCCGGATAAACGACAGCATACCGTTTCTGCTTATTACCGGTTCTCCAATGAATGAGGCGCTTAATGATTTTATCAAAAAAGGCGGAACCCTTGTCACAAAACCTATCAGCCTGAAAAATCTGTCGGATTTGGTAAACAGCTATGACAGACAAGAAAAAGGAGTATGTGAGAGGACCGGCATCCAGGTAAAGATCAGTTCTAAAATTGGAAGTGTCACAAAAACCACTCCAAACATCTCTGATATGATTGTGCCCTCCTGAAGTTGAATATGACTTTGAGATTACTTCTTATCTCTTTTCTTCTTCTGCCCTCCGCGGCTCTCTGTGGCGGAAGCGGACACTTCAAGCTCAGTATGCCCGTCGATGTGATCTATCCGGCTTCAGGAGCAGCTCTAAACCTGACGGCTGTTTATTTCACCCGCAACGCAGCGGCTCCCGACGCCGCTCCCGGAGGATTCTGCGCATGGCCAAAAATTAATTTCAGCAAACCGGGAGACAATGCAGGCACGATTCTGACAGCGGCAGGAGTTCTTTCTCTTCCGTTTCTGCTTGACAATTTTGATTTATCGCAAACTGCAACTATAGCTGTAATGTACCTTGAAACAGCAATGCTTGCCTGGGGCACAAAAGACCTTCTGAAAGCTCTCTTCCCGAAATTTCGTCCATACGTATCTTTCGATGATACTCCGGATGAGTTGCTTAAAGAGAAAGACCGCTTTTTTTCTTTTCCCTCAGGACACTCCACAATCGCATTTGCGACAGCCTCTTTCAGCACCTTTATCTATTCAAAATCAGAGTCATCGACTCTGTCAAAAGTTCTCTTTGCGGTCTGCAATTTCGGCCTGGCCTCAGGTGTGGGAGTTCTGAGGATTGTCTCGGGGAACCACTACTTTATTGATGTTTTAGGTGGAGCCGCGATAGGTTCTGTTTACGGAGTCCTGATTCCCCTGACACACCAGAACAAATCTGTTGCGCCTCTGTTTGACGGAAAATCTGTGGGGTTAAGAGTCGAGTTTTAAGTCACAAGTCACAAGTCACAAGTCACAAGTCACAAGTTGCAAGTCACAAGTTGCAAGTCACAAGT
>CAYLVN010000621.1:0-1685 GCA_964387115.1 uncultured Fibrobacter sp. | reverse complement strand
CCCATTGCAGTGGAAAATTTGAAGATAAGTGCTCTTCCGAGATTCTGCCGTCCCTCGACCACATCTTTGTAAAGCCCGACAGAATTTATCCCCGCTTTTCTGGCAAAAAAACGGTAGGAAAAAGCCTTGCTCGATCGTTTGCGCTCATTATAATAATCGGCAAGGTAACGACGATAGTCGGTGTAGTTAAAGACAGAGAGAGAAGAAGTCTGTGAGTTCTCTTTTTTGCCCATAGAAATTAATATAAGATTAATTGTTTTGCATGAAGGTAAAAAAGAGCATTAAATGAATAAAATGTTCTATTTTAACGGAACAATCAGATAATTTGAAAAATAATGTAACATACTGAAATAAAAGCAGTTAAGATAAGTATATGAAAAAATCAACTTACAATACCAGCCAAATTCTCCGGAACACTTCGGCCGGAAAAAGGTATTTCCGGTAAATATGAGAATTGATCCCAAATTGTATCAGGCGGTGATTGGCTTTGTCAGCCCGGAAAAATATTCCATAAAAGACGTGGAAGAAAAAGTGCTGCTTGTAATAAGAAACTGACACATAGAAAGTCTTGCCCATGACGGTCTTCCGGCATGGATAATGTTCGTCACCTTCAGCGGGGGTTTTAGGGGCCAGGACACGGCCCCTACCAGATTTTGTTTCTATGTTTAATTGCCCTTTAATTTCCTGATGATATTTTCCAGAATCAGACCGGGTGAGTTCTCGATTGACACCGTAATGGCATCGCCGGGTATTTCCAGAGTCTCAAACTGACTCTCAAGCAGGCTTGGGGGCATATAGTGCCCTTTACGAAGTCTTATCCTGTCTCTAATACATTCTATGGAGCCCTGTAGAAAGATGAACTTGACCTTTTCGGGAATTCCCTGTGAGAGGATCTCTCTGTAAGATTTTTTCAGTGCCGAGCAGGCAAGAACACAGTCCCCCTGTTTTTCCCATTTTCTGATCTGTTCAGAGAGCTGCTTGAGCCATGGTAAACGGTCCTGATCTGTGAGTGGTATTCCTCTGCTCATTTTTTCTACATTTGACCGGGGGTGAAACAGATCCGCATCGTAAAACGGAATTTTCAGCACTTTTGCCAGTTCCCGGCCGATTGTAGACTTCCCGGAGCCTGAAACTCCCATTAGTATGTAAACCAAAAGATTTTCTCCTGAAGAGGCTGTAGGGAAAATAGTAACAGAAGTCGAAAGTCAAAAGTAATGAGTATAGAAAAACGACCCGCATCTGAAAATGTCAAGTTTCTGCTGGCCCGGGGAGAAAAGGACTGACGGTTGTAGTGCACCTTCACAATTTCCCAATGCTCTCTTTGCAACTTGTGGCTTCCCGGCGATAACTATATTTTCTAATTCTAAACTTTAAACTCCAAACGAGACAGGTTTGTATGATAAGAATAGATAAAAAAGAACTCCGTAACTACCTTGTTTTAATCGTTCTTGGCGCCTGCTGTTTTCTTCCATTCCTGGGGTCAGTTCATCTGTTTGACTGGGATGAGATAAATTTCGCGGAGGCCTCCCGTGAGATGATCGCCAGTGGAAATTTCATGCAGGTCACCATAAATTACCAGCCGTTCTGGGAAAAACCCCCTCTTTTCTTCTGGCTTCAGGTGCTTTCCATGAAAGTATGGGGTGTAAATGAGTTCGCTGCACGGTTTGTAAACGCGTTTTTTGGTA
>CAYLVN010000620.1:0-1692 GCA_964387115.1 uncultured Fibrobacter sp. | reverse complement strand
ACCTTGTCGATAAGACCTGCGATGCCTTCAAGCCTTATCATCTCAACATCTTACGTTTATTTGTTCTCCCCAACTGCGACTTTCAGGTTTAACGCTCTTAAAAATAATTCCGGAATTCTTGAATAAAAGAAGTCTGAAATAATTGGTTTAAGGTTCGTCAGATTGTAGATTATTGCACATTATGGAGCCTGTGTCCATAAAGGATCTCTATGTATAATCTCGTCCGTTCTTCCGGAAATTCCCTGCTCAAGGGCTCTGCCGGGCTGTTATCAACAAACAGGGATCTCTTCAACTGTAGAGTTCTCCTGTTTTTGCACCTTCAGAGCATCTCTGCGCTCTATAAATTCAGAGTTCCAGCAGAATCAAGAAATACACTTTTCTTAAATGATCTGGTTGTAAAACTCGTGGGGTCCTCTGCCGAATCTGTCTGCTTTGTCTTCGGGTTAATTGCGATTCCCCCGAATGAGTGCATGGCTGATGATTTTATTACATCTAATTCTATTATCTTTGGAAGGTAAAAATGAGTTTGACCAACATACTGCTTTGGCTAGTTCCATTTCTCCTTATCGCGGCAGCTTTTTTCAGCTTTCGTTTAAAGACATTCAGAGGGCTGAGGTATAAGATCTATGGTGTGATTTTATTTGTTGCTTTTCTCTCTGACCTCACCGGGTTCTCATTCAGGGCGGATCAGTTTGACACTGTTATAAAAATGCTGGTTCTCTTTGTGATCAGTGAAGCATGCTGGAATTTATTACGCATCAAAAACCGAAACGCTGCAAAGGTCCTGATTTTCTGCTGCATAGCGGTGTTTGGCCTGGTTTACAGCTCCTGGATTTTCCAGGGGCCTAAAAACGCTGAGAGACTCTGGAAAGCGGAAACTGTCGACAGGTATAAAAATGATCAGGCCGAGTATGTAGTGAAGGAGAGAAGATTATTGAAGGGGATAAAAAAGGTAAGGGTGTTTGAACTGTATAAGAATATTAATTCTCTGCCATTGGAGAGTAAGATAAGGACCTGGGAGGCAGCAGAAGGTTATTACCGGGCAGACTTTAATTACCGATGGTCATACTCATATTCCGGAGTTCGACTTGATCTCATAAGCGGCAAGGACACACTCTGGACACTCGGGGAACAGTTCAAGTAGAGGTTCAGCGTTCAGAGGTTCAGCGTTCAGAGGTTCAGCGTTCAGAGGTTCAGAGGTTCAGAGGACTACGTTACCTATATGGTATAGAGGATTCATTCTTGGCGAACGCTGAACGTTGAACGTTGAACGCCGAAAGCGGAACTTTGTGATCAAGTGACTTGTAACTTGTAACTTGCAACTTGCAACTTGTGACTTGTGACCTGCAACTTGTGACCTGCAACTTCTACTGCAACTCCCATCTGTAGTAGGTTTTTCCGTTGCGGTCCGACTCAAAATCCCGTTCAATAATTTCGCGTTTCTCTGAGATCACGACCAGATCTTTGCGTTTCTCGAAGTTCTGGCGGTTGAAGATGAAACGGCTGAGATACTTCCCATCAGTCGAGAAAACAACCATCTCGGCCCAGTTGTCAAGATCAACCCTGACATAGACTTCGTTTGTTTCGGTGACTTCCACAACTCTGGCGCACATGATGACATCACCGAACCCGTAGAAAAGTTTGGCAATCTCCCCGTTTTCACCCTGATTGAGGCTGATTGTGTAAGGGCAC
>CAYLVN010000619.1:0-1692 GCA_964387115.1 uncultured Fibrobacter sp. | reverse complement strand
ATCTTGAGGGGAAAAGAAGCATGCTTGTACTCAGGCCCGCGGATTCTCAGGAGACCACTGTTTCCTGGAAAGTTGCCCTTGAATTTGACGGTCCTTGCGCATTAATCCTTTCCAGACAGAATATAAACGACTTGCCTGCATTCGAGGGTTCAACAAGGTTTAAAGATGCACTGGGTGCATGCAAAGGTGCTTACATTGCGCTTGATTGCAACGGAAAGCCGGATCTGATTCTGGTCGGGAATGGTTCCGAAGTTGCTACTCTGATAGAGGGCGCAAAAAAGCTGACTTCCGGAAATGATCTGAAAGTAAGAGTCGTTTCTGCTCCTTCAGAGGGGCTCTTCGCAGAACAGTCTTCTGAATACCGTCAGGATATTATTCCGTGTGGTATCCCTGTAATGGGATTAACAGCCGGTCTTCCGGATGCTCTTCAGGGACTTACCGGGCCTCTGGGTAAAGTGATCGGACTTCAGAGGTTTGGTGCATCGGCACCTTACAAGGTACTTGATGAGAAGTTCGGATATACTGCGGAAAATGTGGTCATTCAGGCAACAAATTACCTGAAAGAGTATGAAGTGATGCTCAATGATCTGATTCCCGGTGGAGTATGCAAAGGGTAGCGGGCAGAGTTTGAAGCCGCTTCTTTCACGGTTTCAACACACTATCCTTTTATCAACCTGACTTATGCACCCGGATCTGGGCGATTGCACTTATATTTAGTGCATAAAGGATTTTAACGTTACAGGTGTTCCACAAGTGTGGTGCACCTGCGATTTTGATCAAACCTTTCTGCTACAAGGTTTAAACGCACTTCATCCCTCCCCAGGATACATAAGTCAGGAATAAACATAAAGAGGCCTGTCATGAAAATTGGAATTGTAAGTGATACACACCGTAATATTGAATACCTGGAAAAAGTCGCAGACTGGGCAATAAAGAAACAAAAAATTGCGGCCTTGTACCACCTTGGAGATGATTATGATGATGTAGCGGGATTGGCTGATCGGTATATCGAAATAGTGCAGGTTCCAGGGATCTACGACGAACGTTACAAAAACGGTACTCTTCAGGCTAAAACCTTTGAACTTGTTCTGGGTCTCACCATAATGCTTGTTCATAGTTATGATAAAGATGTTACCGAAAAGGATATTTCCAAATCGGATATTATTCTTTCAGGCCACACCCATCATTGGCAGCTTGAGCTTGAGGATGGACGATTTTACATGAATCCTGGACACCTTAAAGGCCCTTTGGACAAAAATATGCCACCCACTTTTGGAATACTAAATATCTTGGATAGAGAAGTTACTGCATCAATTTATGATCTCAACTTCACGCTTGTACAATCTGTTGAGCTTGTGAGGGCTGAAAACGGCCTTTACAAAGCATCTTGATTTTATCCTCGGGAAGCTGGTTGAGTCTTCTGAACGATGTTTACCCCAAGGTGACTTTTTGATTTAACATGTTAGGTCACAGCCTCACCTGAAGGTGATTACCACCCTAACTATCGGATCCGATATGATTTTTAACCAAGATTTCAACATACAAGATGAGTTAGTGGTTTCCCACAGGTTGCTTTTAATGAGTTAAGTTAATATCTCACCCCAGAGATGATTTAGTGCCGGGACCCAGGGTCTCTTTTTCACCTCAGGGATGAAATAGTAACAATGCAAAATTCCCAAATTCATCTCTGAG
>CAYLVN010000618.1:0-1702 GCA_964387115.1 uncultured Fibrobacter sp. | reverse complement strand
GCCTTTTAAGCCGTGAGCCTGGAAACCTACTGCATCAATAGGTGCGCCAGCATCCACAAGCTTGGGGATTATCTGCTTGATCCAGTTAATCTCATTACCCCATTCAAGAGTGTTGTAATCGTTATAGATGAGGATGGCGTTGGGCCAGCGCTCCCGTGCCAGTTTGAAAGACTGCACGATCCATTCAAATCCGGTAGAGCCTGTACCCCCCAGGGCCTCGCGGAAGGGGATAGGAGCATGTTTACCGCCATTCCAGTTGTTAGGATCTGACATGTACGCTTCATTTACGACATCAATCAAAGGTATATCTGGATAATGGGCGGCTGCAGCATCGAACCATTCGATAATTTCTTCTCTCTGCTCTGTGGTGGAGAGCCCATCCATCCACTTTGGGTATTGACTTCCCCAGACAAGAGTATGGAATTTCCAGGGTATGTTGTTTTCCTTGGCGAAATTGGCAATACCGTCACCGCCGCCCCAGTTCATTCTGTCACGGGTGCCTTCTACTGATCCCCACTTATGCTCGTTTTCACCGGTAATCTGGTTCCAGAGAGAAAGAAAATCGGAACGCACCTGGCCGCGAGTTGTAATGTTGCCGAGAAATTTATTAGCCCCTTTGGCTAGCTGAGCCTGGGAGGTGGCTGTAACCAGGAGAACAAAAAGAAAGATTGTATAGGCGATTGGTATTAACAGCCCTTTTTTTCGGAAAAATCTCATACTGCTCCTCCTATAAGTTGTTAACGGGATACAGGTTGAATAGAGTCTGTCCTAATTATTAATATAAGGATCTAAGTGTCATTTAAGCGCTTTTTCTATATTAAGCATGGGGGTATTGGTGTAATTTATGCACTTACCCTTATATTTAATATAGATGTAAAGTTATTTAAGCGCTTTACTAAACTATAAATAATTAAAGCGCTGTTCCTTATATTTAATATAAAGACTATACGAGTGGTTTAAGTGCTTTTCCTTGGGGCCTGATTATTTTTGTGTTGAACTGTAGTTCAACGTAAGGGGTTTCAGCGTTCAACCTTCGGCGTTCAGCGTTCGGCGTTCAATATCGTAGAGACGTCCGACCGGACGTCTCTACGACGAACGCTGAACCTTCTTTAAAACAGATGAATCTTTTTGGAGATTATCTGTTTCCCGGATTTGATCTGAATTGTGTAAATCCCTTTGGGAGTTGCAGCTGAAATTCGATTTAAAATCAGATTTTCAGAAACAGCCGCCATCTCTGCGATTCTCTTCCCTGACAACGAAAAAACCGCTACTCTGCGTGAGGGATCTTTCTTCCCAAATGACAGCTTCAATGCACCATCTGAGAGTCTATGTACAGAAAAACCGGAACCGCTTTTTTCCTGTATCCCTTCAAATGCAAAAACCGGTGCATCTTTTCTCAACAGGCGCACATAGTAAACACCCCCAACCATACCGGATGAAGCCTGGAATTTAACGGTTATCTCATCTTTACCTGTAATCATACTGTTTGGTATGGAATACTCCTGGTGCACAAATTCATCCTTGTTCCACTTGCCCGAAATATTCTCGGTGACAAGTTTCGCTCCATCAATAAGGATATCAAATGTGCGGGTGCATGATTCGTTCCCCCAGTACTGGACCAGAAGAGAGAGGTCAGTTTCTTTATTTGTGCTGAGGACATAACTGAAGAAACCTCCGCTTCCACCACTGCATTCTCCTGCAT
>CAYLVN010000617.1:0-1707 GCA_964387115.1 uncultured Fibrobacter sp. | reverse complement strand
AAAGGTTTTTTGAATAGGCAAAATAAATTTTGCTAAAGAATCGTCCGATTTAGGTCTAAATTAATCTAATGCTTATTGAATATTGGCCTGGAAGGTATAACGCACCAGATTTCAAAGGTAACTTGAACTCTGGTGCAGAAATAAAATTCCTAACACGTTCACCCTGAGCAATCAGGTGGAACCAATCACATCACCGATACCATATGTATAGAAGGCTGTACATTTGCTGAAGTTTTTATCCTGACAATATAGCAACCGGACTTCATTCCCGATGTTGAAATAACCGCGCCATCAACAGCCGGGCTCACGTGCACACTTTTCACAGTTTTTCCGTTAAGTGAAGCTACAACTATAGATTCAAACTCAGGCAATCCCGTAATTTTAATCTGACTGCGCAGCGACTGAACAACAGGCTTCTGAGCATATGAATTTCCTGTCAAACCTCTCTGTCTTAAAATGTTTGACTGGCTTTCAATTATTTCAGGTGTCCACATATTTCCTGTCAATGCAAGAAGGTAAAGATTGCCAAGATAGCCACTATACCAGTAGTCGTCCCTCAATTTGAGGACTTCAGTAGCAAATGCATCTGCAATCTGCTGCGTATTAGCCATCGCTGATACTGCAAAACTGCCGACTACTGCCATATTGTGATTAATTCCACGAACCGATCCATCAAGATTATATTCATCTTTAAGGCTCCCGACTCCAACGCCATTAGCCCATGTGGATATTTTTTTTGCCCAGTCACCTGCCGCCTTGGTTCCATGCCAGAGGTAATCCATAGTCTGCTTATAGGGCGAACGGATTGCATCAAAACTATAATACCCTTTCCGCGATCCCGCACCAGCTCTTCCATCAACAGATTGCCAATCGGGAACCAGACCGGTATTGCTATTTGCAGCTGCATCACGGATCAATTGGGTGTCATCTGCCAGTTTTTTCCAGCTTTCATCACCGCTGATATCAGCGAAATGTCGAAAAAATGCTGGTGTATAATATGAAATATCTGTTTCGTTACATCCTCCCCACGGGCTGCCACCACCGCAGCCAGGGTAAACGGTGAGTTTACCACTGCAGGTAGTAATCATTCTTTTTCTCAAATTATCTATTGTTGATTTTGCTTTCTCTTTATACCCCCCATCAGGCCATTGCCAGGTGGCAACCACCAGTGCGCAGGCTACATCAATATCACCATCTGTTGCACTGCCTCTGTCTACAAATCCCCCGCAGTTGTTCTTCCACCCCATCAGGCCGCAACCTTCACTGGTGAGCTTTAACTTGTAATATTCATAGAGCTTATCGAATGTTTCCTTGTCGCCCATATATGCAACAGCAACCATCGCAAACCCTTGTGCCTCTACAAGAGATGTGGTAAGCGGATCAACTCCGGGCCTGATAGTGTTATTGCAGACCTGAAGGTATTTTTTCTTCCAGTTATCATACCAGTTCTTTACAAAATCATTGGAGATTTTTGAACTCTTTACACCATAAGGGTAGACAACACTCTGCGGAAATGGGTATTTGGGTTCCTGAGCTGAAACGATACTGACAGCGGCTATTAAAAACATGGTTACATTTCGAAGTTTTGACATTGCATCCCCCATAGGCACTAAATCGATTAAATTTAACAGACTGGAACATATCATTCATTATAATAACCAAATTTACTCAATTTTTCACAAAAAGAACCGAAATCGTTTCACCAGT
>CAYLVN010000616.1:0-1710 GCA_964387115.1 uncultured Fibrobacter sp. | reverse complement strand
CTCCGGTGATTGCCACGACGACTTGCGATGGATCGGTATGCGACGCAACACTGTCGAGCACTTTAAGGAAATCCTCTGAAGGCATATCCGGAGTCACTGAATCACGCATGCAATCACTTCCGCAGTGCAGGCAAGCCATGTTGCACCGCAGTGTACATTCCCAGAACAGGTAACGCAACTGGTGTGAGAACGCATCAGCTTTACGTTTAGCAGCAAAGAGACGGAGAGCGATTCGCTTTCGAAGTGGTAATTTCATTTTGACACAGGTCACTTAACCAGCATCTTTATATTAATGTTATTTTCATTATTAGACAGTTTCAAAAAATAGACACCCCTTGCGGCTCCTCTGGTATCCCAGCGAAGGACACCATCGTTATTTGCAGTAAGGACGGAAATCCGTTGTCCTTTACTGTTGACCACAACGGCATCTGTTGTGGATCCTTTCCACTCAGGAATGCGTACCTCAAATAGATTGCCCTGGAATACAGGCAAAATAGGATTCTTTTTAGAATGCGAAACTTCAGGATGTGCAGCAACGGTCTGTTCACGCAGATAGATAGTATATGATGAATCCACACCTTCCTGGATAAATATAGGATCTGAAAAATAGGTGACTCTTTTACCCGATGCATCGATAACTGTTTCAGTTCTAATATTGCGAGTAAAGCTTCTCATCACATTTACTTCAAAGGAGCCGTTTTCATCTGTTGTAACAGAATCAATAAGAGGCGCTGGTCCGTACATCGGGACAATAACCCCATAATCAGGATTTATTCCATAAAGGGGAGCCATGCACTCGAAAAATAAACGAATATTTTTCAATGCTGTCGAATCTGAAGCCCTGTATACGGTGCCTTTAAAGTTTACAGTCTCATTTGCCCGCGTGTTGGATGAAGTTCGGGGTAACTGACCAGATGCCACACAGAAAAGGGCAAATATCAATGTCAAAATTCTACTGTAAACCTGAAACAACGACCGGCAGGACCATCGGGAAAATCTAACGATCTGCTTACCCATCGCACCCTCCAAGTTTTTAGCTACTATTAATATAATGTCTCTATCAGAATGAAATGTATAGACAAGTGTGAATTATCGTATTCTGGAAAATACAAAATTCTGAGGTCCTCCATGACTTAAATTACGAATTATTAATTTTGCTGCATTGCAAGTTTCTTACAGGCTCAATAGTTATCCTGAAATCCGCACAGTTGGGGAGAATAAAAAAAACACAGGAGGTTGAGATGGGCTGGATCCCCTGCAGTAAAATCTTTTTTTTGCATCCCCAATGCCCTGAATCGTACTTTTAATCGGATCAGAACGTTATCAGAACGGAAATCTCGAAACGGATACCCCCATTTAAGGTACTTTGATCGGCTCATTAATGTGTAGAAACAAAGTAGAAACGTATTGATTCCCAAATGAATAAATTCAGAAACTCTATAAATAAATTTTCAGAACTAAAGCGCCCCACTATCCATTATACTCCCGGTCTCCCTATTCTGGAAAAAAAGGACGAGATTCTTTCTGCTATTATCAAAAATCAGGTTATTATTGTTGCGGGAGAAACCGGCTCCGGAAAAACCACTCAGCTTCCTGTAATCTGCCTTGAAGCCGGAAGAGGCAAACAGGGCAAAATCGGTTGCACACAGCCCAGAAGAATCGCCGCAGTCTCTATCGCTAACCGGGTCGCCGAAGAACTTCACTGCAATG
>CAYLVN010000615.1:0-1710 GCA_964387115.1 uncultured Fibrobacter sp. | reverse complement strand
AGCACGGCTGTAGCGCTGCTCAAGCTCGATCTGGGTTCTGGAGATTTTGTGAATCGCACCGGCCCGGTTAAGCGGAAGTCTCATGATACGGGACTGTTCCGCCAGCGACTGAAGTATCGCCTGACGAACCCACCAGACTGCATAGGAAATGAACCGGAAATTCTTCTTCTCATCAAAACGATGAGCGGCCCTCACAAGACCGACATTTCCCTCATTTATCAGATCACACAGAGACAATCCCTGATTTTGATAATTTCTAGCCACACTGACAACGAAGCGCAGATTCGCCTTCACCAGCAGATCTAAAGCTTCCCGATCGCCTTTGCGTATACGTGCTGCAAGGTGTGCTTCTCTTTCAGAGCTAAGCGGCTGGAGCTTGCCGATCTCTTTAAGATAAAGGGCAAGACTTCCCTCCTCTGCAGCCGGCATTATTGGTTTACTCACATTTTTTCTTTCGGAAAAGGACGTTATAAAATAGGTCCACTGGCCCGAATTTCCAACATAAATCTTTGCTTATGAAAAATTTCGGGCTGCTGATGTGCATCTGCCGGTATTAGCAGGATATTACCTGATTTTCCAATTATTACACCATTTTCTCAAGTGCAAAATCGATTTTTTCACAATTTTATTCCGTTTTGTACGGATTCTTACTCTTATGAATCAGGGGGTATCCAGGCTGAAGCCGATATTACTGACAGTAATGATCCTTTCAATGGTTACTCCACAGACTCTCTACCCACAGGAATCTGTTCTGAACCTGCAAGTAATGAGTTTCAATGTCCGCTATGGTAGTGCCAGAGACGGTAAAAACAGCTGGAAATACCGCCGCCCCATCGTCAGGGACCTCCTCAGGGCTCATCAGCCTGATATTATTGGTACCCAGGAGGCGCTTAGATTTCAGCTCGATGAGATAAGGAATGATCTGAATCATTACGGTGAGATCGGGGTTGGTCGTGAAGACGGAATGCAGTCTGGTGAATATGCGGCTATCCTCTACAACACCAGGAAATTCAAAGTTAACGATTCCGGCACATTCTGGTTTTCCGACAAGCCGCATATCCCCGGAACACGCACCTGGGAAAGCCATCACCCAAGGATTTGTACCTGGGCTCTTTTTTCCGACAAAAAAACGGGGCTCAAATTCTACCTCTACAATGTTCACCTTGACCACAAATCCCGGAAATCCCGAAAAAAGAGCATCGAAATGCTTCTTGAGCGGATCACAAACCGAAAACACAAATTACCTGTGCTGGTAACAGGTGATTTCAATGTTCATGAGAAAAACCCGTTGATTCGATATTTTAAAGGAGAGCTTCCCGGGGAACAGGGACAGATGTGCCCGTATCCGATGACCGATACTTTCCGTTCAATTCATCCCAAGGCATCCGGCGGGACATTTAATCTTTTCATGGGATACCGGTACGGCCCGAAAATCGACTTCATTTTCGCAGATTCTTCCTCTCAGGTCAACTCTGCAAATATTATCCGCTCATCACATAACGGACGCTTTCCTTCGGATCATTTCCCGGTTTCCGCGGAAGTGGTTATTAAGAATTAAAACGGGTTGTAGCTAGTCACAAGTCACAACAATCGGGGCCACGACTGTCAAGTAGGGGGTCTAAGAAACAATACGAGTTCCGTAAACCAGGACTTTCTACCACACATACCGCCACGTTCCGTCATTACTGCGAAAGCAGGAAACCATCTCTA
>CAYLVN010000614.1:0-1712 GCA_964387115.1 uncultured Fibrobacter sp. | reverse complement strand
CGATGCACTAATCCGCTTTGAGCCGCTGCTTCTGGGGTCACTTTTCACCTCAATTTTTTTTAATCTGGGAAAATCGGTTCTGGGGCTTTTCCTTGGCAGAAGTGTTTACCGCTCCACCTACGGGGCCGCCTCGTCACTTATAGTACTTCTGATCTGGATCTACTTCTCCGCACAGATACTATTCCTCGGTGCGGAATTTACAAAAGTGTACGCCCGCAGACGCAACAAACCCATCGTTCCATCACCGGGTGCCACAGGCCTTTAGTCGGTGTGGTACAGTAATTGCAAACTTTTAGCTTAGAAACAGTCAACCGGGATCTTGATTGCAGGATCTTCACTCTTTTTTAGCGGGGAGCAGAAGGACGATGTTGGCATGGGCACTGGCGTTTCTGATTCTCTCACTGATCTCTGCAGCCCTTTTACTGAGTGGGACAGCGGTTGTCTCTTCGGTGCTGATTAAGGTTCTCTTTATCGGGTTTCTGGTGCTCTTTGCGGTGACTCTTATAATCGGTCTGGTCCGGAAACCGCCAAATGTATAGAAGTCTGGAAATAAACTTTTCGGAGGGGTAGGAAAAATGTTTAAGAAAATGACGTTCTTTTCACTCTTGATGGCAGCGATTATTGGAGTGAAGATAAAGATGATGAAAAAGGGGCAGATAGGATTTATGTGCAGAAAGAGGAAGATGAGTCCTGGGGAAAAGCTTTCGAAGATGATCCATAAGATTTGCAGCGGAGCCAGAAAGAGGCCCAGACACGCGTTTTTGTGGGGTCGTTAAAGAGTCGGGAAAAAATTTGCCGCCTTCAACAAAGTAAAGGAGATTTTCCATGAAGAAAGTTGCTTTTCTTGTTCTACTGATCGCATTTTCAATCAGCGCCCAGCAGCTGCGGCTCAGCCTGGTCGGTGCGGTTGCAAAAGAGGCAGGTGAGAATTTCGACCGTTTCAACTGGGGCTTTGCAGCAGGCGGCAACATGTTTTTCTATCTCGATGACAATCTGCTTCTGGGAGCCAGAGCCGCATACCTGAGGTGGACCCCGAACGATTCGCAGTTTATTGAGAGTGTCGGAAGTCTTCTTGACGGGCAGGTAAGCGGCAACACCTGGACCTTTGAGCTTGTTCCTTTTGTCCGCCTCACTACAAACTTCCCCATGAGCATGATTAACCTCTTTGCCCAGGCGGGAGCCGGTCTCTATATTGTAAATTCAGAGGTGACAGTAAGCGGCACCGATACCACGGATACCGTAGTCGAAAGAACCTTCGGCAGAAACGCCCGGGGGCTCTTTGGCGCCGCCATAGGTGGCGGACTCACCTTCGGAAACCCGGACTTTATCTCCGTAGATATCTACCCTCTCTTTAATCTGGTGTTTCTGGAAAACAAAGACATAATGAAATATTTCACCATCAACCTGGCACTGGGGTTTGGTATTTAGAGCATTCCATTAAAAATAGTCACAAGTCAGGAGTTTTAAAGGAGGGGGGGTCCCCAATATAAAGAATTCTTTAGAAACAGGAGTTTTTTGGGAGGGGCGTCCCCCCTTGCGCTCCAGCCCGTCGAAGACGATATGAGTAATTCTTAAGAATAAAGATGTTTTTTTGGAAGAGGGCGTCCCCAATATAAAGAATTCTTTAGAATCAGGAGTTTTTTTTGGGGAGGGGGCGTCCCCCCTTGCGCTCCAGCCCATCGAAGACGATATGAGTAATTCTTAAGAATAAA
>CAYLVN010000613.1:0-1717 GCA_964387115.1 uncultured Fibrobacter sp. | reverse complement strand
GCCCGCGTATAAACTGCTTCATGAATTCCCGATGCTCAGATTCATCATTTCTAACGGTCATAGTGCGGAACTTGTAAATTCTGAAGGTTTTTCCGCCTTTACCAACCCGCTCCTGCCTGAAAAAAACCGGCCCTTTGGAGCTGAATTTTATGAGAACAGAAGCAAAAAGAAAAACAGGAGAAAACAAAAGCAGCCCCACAAGGCCGCCCATTATGTCCATCGACCTCTTAACAGCCGCTTCGACCTTATGCTTTATTGATCTGCCGGCAGTTTCCGGGTAAAAAATCTTGTTCATCTCTGTATTTTCACTCTCGGTCGGGTACCAGTGACAGCAGATACCGATACGGGAGGAATACTCAGAAGGGAGACTTGAAGCAAGTATAGCGCTTACCTTTTCCTGGATTTTGGTGTTACTGTCTTTTGAGATCTCGGTAAAAAGGATACCAATCGATTTTCCGGTCTGATGCCACCCTTTGATATCTATATCTCTGGTGACAGAGACAAGAGAACCGGCGATCTGGTTATAAAGCTGCATGGTTGCCGCTTTAGTAATGATTTCACGATCGAAGCATTCATCAATAAAGGACACATCCAGCATCATGACCATAAAAGGCTTTCCGGATCTCTCTGTGCGTTTGCGCTCAACAGAAATGAGTGTCCTGAAAGACTCCTCAGAGATCAGGTTTTTCAGATTCAGCCTGTCAGATCCCGGGTGACCTTGGGCAGTTTCCTCTGAAACCTCTATGCTGCTTAAACTGAACATCCTAATTACCTCCGCTAAACCAGAGTCAATTGTGGAATTTTCGTGATCTAAAATAAGCATTGGGATTTACAATTCAAAGTTACATTTTGATTACATTGCAAAGACTGGGGGTCTTGATCTATTTACATCGGGTAGAGCAGACAAGATCCGTAAATAAACAGAGGCGGTTATCCCGCCTCTATTTTGTTACAATTATTAACCGGGGTTATTTTCTTCTGCGAATCAGAGATATTCCTGAAAGAGAAAGCAGTGAGAGACCAATGAATCCAAGTGTTGCCGGTTCCGGAACACGTACTCTCACAACCAGGTCATTATAATCTCCATCACTCTGAGTTGTATTATTTGTATATGTACCTGTAACACCATTTTTCATGGAAATGTCTTCCCATGCGAGAATGTAATCTTTAGAGTTGGTTATGTTCTGAAACACAGCGACTTGATGTATATGGTCTTGACCAGCGTTTTTAGCATTCAAGCCACTCTGAGTATAGAAGACCTCATTGCCGCTTTTGATGTAGAAACCAATATCTGTCGGAGGATCTATGACGACAGACTTATAAGCACCATTACTAGCCAGACCGGGGAAAATTTCATTGAGAGCTGTCGGCGCGGTAACTCCATCTGTAGCCACATACCAGCCAAAGGCATTGATATCTTTTTTACCAGCCACTTCCTCAATAATCCAGCTGTCAGCGTTCTGCGCAAACCACGTTTCAACATTCTGCAGCTGTGAATACTGCGTGAAATCAATGATAGTCTCTACAAGAGGAGATCCATCTGTATCCCAGGAATTCTCAGAGTAGATTACTACATCATCTGCTACTGCGGAGCCAACAATCAACAATCCTGCAATTACGCTTAAAACTTTATTCACAACACACTCCTTTAGTGATGGGTTTAGTGCGGTTCAAATTTGTAATACAATTAAGCAAAAACCAGACCAACTTTCAAATA
>CAYLVN010000612.1:0-1723 GCA_964387115.1 uncultured Fibrobacter sp. | reverse complement strand
GTAGCGATACCCGGGGCTTGACTCCTTGCAGTCGCTGTAGCGTTTTACTTTGTTCATTGCATTATCATGTATCCACAACCATAATCCGTCAAAGGTACTCTTGTCGGCCATCGCTACCGCACCCAGCATAGCGTACCCGTCACCTTCCGTACATGTCGGTTCTGACTTGTAGTAAACGTAGTCGATCCCTCCCACACCACCTCCGGGTTTTTCCGCCCGGTTCATCATTATCTGATATGCATCCCTGATGGTCTTTTCCATCTCGGCATGGCTGACACCTGCTGCATTGTGTGTAGCAAGGTTGCCAAGTCGCACGGTGCTGTTTTGATAGGCATTGAATCGGGGAAAAGGGCATGCCGGGTTCCCTGAATTGATATTAACTTTGATTTGAGCCGAGACAGTGCAGGGAAGAGAGAAAAGGATGAAAGATATCACAAAATGAATAATTCGGTTTTGCATATTTTTCCCATTCTTAGAGCGAAAGTAAAAAAAAGGCAGGCTGGTTTACAAATTACCTTTAAGGGAATATAAATTATTTAGGTGTATTTAGCAGATTTAAGGGAAATGCTCACAATAAAAATGCCTCTGAAAAAAATCAGAGGCATCGGTATCGGTCATTGAGTCAAAGCAGTAATCGGTGACTGCATTTGACAAAAATCACATCGGTTCTTCAGAAGGGGGCTTCAGTGTGTCTGTTATTTTCTTTATATAGGCCTGAACCTCGGCGAGTTTTTCCACTGCGCCATGGATATTTCCAGTATTGAATTCCGCTGCTGCGCTGACTGCGGCACTGTCTGCAGCGCTCAGGTCAGCCTTCAGCTCTGTAATGATATTCTTATCTTTTGAACGGGAGGCTTTTTTGATGTCATCGGCCGTTTCCTTCAGCATGCTTTTTACTATTGCCAGGTTTTCCTTGGTCGTTGACACCATCTCTTCTTTGATCTTGGGAGCTTCGACTTTGATCTCATTTGCGATTTGAGTGGCGTTTTGCAAATATTTTTTGGCAATAGTATATTTTCTGCCCATAAATTTGCTCTGTTGACGGGCAATTTCTGCTTCAGCCGCGTCCATAGCCTTCTTTACGTTCTTGAAATTGTTGGCGCAGTATTTGTCCGCTTCGGCATCCTGAGCGGCCTGTACTGCTGCTTTTGCCGCAGCCAGTTCCTGGTCGGGTGCTTTGACACAACCTGTAAACATATATAGAAAGCATGAACCGGCAATAATCATGGTGACCTTACGGCGTAAATAAAGCATACTCAGCCTCCTGTGGGAGTTGATAGTTAATAGATGGCAGAAATAGCCTGATTCTGTAAAATAGTTTCTGCAACGATGAGTAGAGTAGTAAGCCTTATGCTTCGGCAAATCGCGGTTGGATTTTTTCAAATGAGTATGTTATGGCAGAAAGGTATTAATCAGCCGGTGATTATTCGAGTCGGGCTGGGAAGGAGGGGAAAGTGCAATTTGGTTTGATCCGGGGGCATTAGTCAGGGGAGAAGAGGTGCGGTTCATCGGCGCGTTGATTTGCATCCCTGTAAGATTTGGTCAGAACAGCGGGGGAAGGATTGACTTAACTTGTTAAATGGATCTGTGTGGAGTCCCAGAGTCACCTCTGGGGTGAAAGAATGACTTAACTCGTTAAATGGATCTGTGTGGGGTCCCAGAGTCACCTCAGGGGTGAAAGAGTGATTTAACTTGTTAAATGAATCTGTGTGGAGTCCCAGAG
>CAYLVN010000611.1:0-1739 GCA_964387115.1 uncultured Fibrobacter sp. | reverse complement strand
CCAGGAACTGCCACTGGGGCGCAGAATCTGGAAAGATTCCTATATAGAAATGCCTTCCGGTGAGAGAACATCATATACAGATGCCTTGACAGGGAGGCAGTTGAGTTCAGATGAAATAATGTATGCGGGTGATCTTTTTGAGACCTTTCCGGGCGCGCTTCTGATAGGAAACTGCTGAGGCAACAGCTTCAATCTCTTAAACGCTTACACTGATACAAAAAGACTGAAGCAGATTGTTGTGATCACTGTCAGATCAATGCTATCATATCCCTTACAGCCAGTTCCAATCCGGTCAATGCTGCTCTGGATATAATGGAATGTCCGATGTTCAGCTCTTCCATGTAATTGATTTCTGCCACAGGACTGACGTTCTGATAGTTGAGTCCATGACCTGCATTTACATGCAGACCAAGTTTATTTGCTGCCATTGCGGCATCTTTCAATTTGCCAAGTTCCTCGGTAATTGCCGGACCGCTTGATGCATTCGCATATTGTCCCGTGTGGAGCTCGATATGGGTTGCACCGGTTCTTTTGGCTGCCTTTATCTCATTAAGGTCTGGAGAAATAAAAAGACTTACCAGAATATTGTTGTTACGGAATGTCTCAATTGACTTTTGGAGCTCTTTTTCCCTTTCACGAACCGGCAGTCCGCCCTCGGTTGTGCGTTCCTGACGTTTTTCCGGAACAAGAGTTACCATATAGGGGAGCACATCTACTGCTATCTTTATTATTTCAGGTGTGGGTGCCATTTCCAGATTCAAGCGGGTAGTGATGGTCTGTTTCAGAAGATATATATCTCTATCCTGGATATGACGACGATCTTCACGGAGGTGGGCAGTGATACCGGATGCGCCTGCGAGCTCGGCAATCATAGCAGCATGAGCAGGGTCCGGTTCTTTTCCGCCCCTGGCCTGACGAATTGTGGCTATATGGTCTACATTCACCCCTAAAGTTGCCATTCTAAACTCCTTTATGCAGGTATACTTCTGCTCTTGTGAGAATGCAATTTACAATACGCCCTGTTTTATACGCAATTCCGGGATAGGACACTTACTTTTTATTCTCTTTGGCAGAAGTTTTTACTATTTCTGAAACGTAAACAAGTCCGATTCCGTACTGCTTCAAACCGGGGAGCGCATTTTTCAGTGCTTTGATAAATGATGGAGAAGCTTTCCCTTTCAAAATCACATTTCCTTTGTTCTGGGCCACGATTGCATAATGGTGGAGCGAATCCTGAATCGCGGCGGCAGAAAGATCCGTATTGATCGTAAAATCTATGATTCCAAAAGGAATGTTCATTTTTCCTGCAAGGGGCTTTGAAACCGACTTGCGTGTTTCCGGAGTCATAATGAAGTAAGAGTTGCGTTTGTTGATTTCGCTGAAGATAATCTCCATGACGCGGGTGTCCTCAAGTACCTTCTGACCATAATAATTTGAAAATCCCGCAAGATGTGGAACAGCTTCTGCGGCAGCGTTAAGTATGGAACGTATTTTCTCCTCCGGGTAGTGAACCATGATTGCTGATTTGCTGTACCTGGAAGATGCAGGCAAAGGCTCCATCGGAAGCATTACTATAATTTCTTTGTGGTATTCATTGGCAATCTGAGCTGTCCAGGTAGAGAGTTTCTTTGTGCTTGCCATCGAAACTGTGAGTGGTTCCGGAAAGGAGAGAAAACCGATGGTTGTTTCATCAGCAGAAAACCCGAAATCTTCAACAAGTATTGCCATCCTGGCTGTCT
>CAYLVN010000610.1:0-1754 GCA_964387115.1 uncultured Fibrobacter sp. | reverse complement strand
ATTTTGCTAATAATATTTGAAGTTGAGAAAGAAAGGATATCATAGTGCAGCATGTCGGGAAAGAGGATCGGAGCTACTTAAAAATCTTACCGACCGCGTCTTTGAGTGACTCCCGGAGCGCATTGCCGATATTTGCCTGATCAAAATCCACATTGTCTCCCTGAAATGTAAAGACAACGCTTGAGGCGGCTGTAGATGATTTCCCTTCACCTGTTGCCTTCCACTTTTTTGCGCTGCTCTTTTGATAAATCACCACTTCGGTTCTGATCACAGCACTCTGGGTGTCATAATGAATTATTCCGGCGGAGGCGCTGGATGTGGGCTGTCCAAAGTAGATCACTTTTGCCCAGGCCTGATATTCTGATTCAGATTGGTCAAGGAATTCAATGATATCGCTTTCCTTGTAAATTCCTGCCCACATCCCTTTGGCTATTTGGCGGCGTTTCTGCTCTATTTCCGGCTTGACCTCTAAAAGCTTGAATCTGCCGGTCTCAAAAAGTGCTTCTGCAAGCAGCGTCTGAATACCTAATCCGATACGTTCATCTTTCCATGATTTGTGGGATAATTCATTGCTGGCACCAATGACCTCAATTGATCTGGAATCTCCCTCAAGTGTTATAGAGGAACTGGATGATGAACATCCGCTCAGTATTCCTGTGAGTATCCAGATAAGTACCGGAGTGCAGAACCGGTTATAATTATTAAAAAGCAAAACGTCCCCCGACAAAGATCGTATTGGATAAATAGTTTTTAATCAGCAACTGAGTGCGATATCCGGCATTGAGTCCGAAGCTTTTACTGAGCAGAAATGTGCCGCCGAGCCCCAGGTTCAAGGAATGCGGTGTTCCCAAAACAGATTCGCTATAATCAACCTTCTTATACCCATTGTCAACTAAACCGGCTTCTTCATATACATAATTCTTTACCATTCCCAGAATAGTGCGCCGGTAAAGGACGTCTGCATTGATCGAAAACCGCTTCAGAATGGGCATTCCCCACAGCGCGGCTAATCCCATGTCAAGCATAGATGATTTATTGGCAAAGGATTCCTGAAATAAAACTCCAGCGACGATATTCTGTGAGGAGATTCTCTTTTGGGCTACAAGATCGAGGCCGATATTTACACCAGAGCGGTTCATTTCTTTAAAATCCGGGGTCATGGCGCTCTTAACAATCTCATTTGAGAAGATAACCCAGTCGGTTCCCAGTCCTGAACTGATAGAGAAATCCTCATTCTGGAAAAAATGCCGCCGGCCCTTGATGCTGAAGATGTGGTTGAATGCAATTTTATTAAATTGGTTAACAGACATGATATTTTCTGTAAATCCGGCTGATACTTCATTTTTTCCATTGCCTGATGTGTAGTTGTATGCGGCCCTTATTTTCTGTGAAGAACCCTCTGTTGTCTGCCAGGAGTCATATTTGAAAAATTCAACTTCGTAGTCAGAGGTAACCGGGAGGACTTTCAAATCCGCTGGAACAGATTCAAATTGCCTTACCATTTTAGTTCCGTTGTTTATGACCGTGCTTTTTATGGGATCGGCAGTGATTGGATTCAAAGGATCAGGTTCGACTCCCCCCTCCCACCATTGCTGGGCAAGAATCATTGGTGCAGATATTAAGACGACTAAAAAAGCTGTGAGAATTAACCTGAGGGGAAAACATTTGACGCTCATAAAGAACCCTTTCCTGAAAAACCGGTCGAGTTACCATTTCATGCGTTGTATAAGTTGAATGACAGCGGCTCGGGTGGC
>CAYLVN010000609.1:0-1763 GCA_964387115.1 uncultured Fibrobacter sp. | reverse complement strand
AATATAAGAAATGAAATCGAAATGGTCAGCCTCCGATGCTGCCGGTTTTCAGGAGAAATGCAGCAATCCCGATTCCGGGGCGCGTCTTTACACCACACGTCTTCTGGGTTCGGATAAGGATCTGGTCCTTTACGGCGGCGGAAATACATCTGTAAAATCTGTGTTTACTGATATTACTGGCAGGGAAATCCCTTCAATCTATGTGAAGGCATCCGGATGCAATATGGCAGAGATGACAGAGGAAGACTTTGTGCTGCTGGATCTTGCCTATCTTTCGGAATTACGCTCAAAAGAAGAACTCTCGGATCAACAGCTTTCCCAGGTGCTCAGGACTCATCTGCTTAAATACAGCAACTCTGTTCCATCAGTTGAAGCCATGATGCATGCTTTTATTCCCGGCAAGTTTGTTGACCATACACACCCATCCTCCATTCTTGCTCTTGTAAACAGAGAAAACGGTGTGAATTCGGTTAAGGAAGCTCTGGGAGAGGATGTCGCGACTGTTCCTTATATAAAAGCGGGTTTTGGACTGGCCAGAGCGGTACTTCAGACACTTGAGAAAAATCCCTCATGCTCTGCCCTGGTACTCCTTCATCACGGGCTCATTACCTGGGGTGAAACCGCACAGGCATCGTATGAAAAGACGATTGATCTTGTGACCCGGGCTGAGAAATATCTTGATTCAAAATTGAGCAAGGCTTTTGTGCAGGCACCTGTTTCGGTAGATACATCTTCACAGCTTTACCGCAAAGTTGCCCCTCTTATCAGGGGTGTGCTGTCCGGTCCTACAGGAAATCCTGATCTGCCCAGAAAGCGCATTATACTCGCACCCTTACTTGAGGACAATGTACGGGCATTCATGGATATGCCTGAAAGCAGGGGCCTTGTTTTACAGCCGCCATTGACTCCCGACTACCTGATCCGCACCAGACCTTTTTCACTCTGGATAGATAAACCTGATTACCAGAATCTTGATCATCTGCGGGAGCAGATCTCAGAGGGGGTGAAATCGTTTGTTCTTCAGTATGAGGAGTACATAAGGCGTCACAGGACATCGATGCCTTCCGGGACTGTGGCGTTTGATTCTTATCCTCTGGTTGTGTTTCTTCCGGGGCTGGGTGTTGTCTGCGCCGGATCAACTGCCAAAGATGCGGTGATTGCGCGGGATATTACAGAACAGGCAATCAGGGTGAAGAGCCTGATATTTAAAACCGGAGGCAAATACAAGGGGTTAAGTGAAGATCATCTTTTTGAGATGGAATATCACAGTTTTCAGATCGCTAAAGTGAAGAATGCATCCTCAGAGGTAAAGAGAGAGGGGGTTGCACTTATTACAGGAGCTGCTGGTGCTATAGGTTCCGGTATTTCGGTAAAGCTGCTTGAGGCAGGGTGGCATGTTGCGGTTACAGATCTTCCCGGCAAACCACTTGACACTCTCAAAGCATCACTGAGAGAGCGGTTTCCAGACCGGGTGATGGCGGTTGCTCTTGATGTTACATCGCGGGAATCTGTCGAGGCAGGATTTGAGACGATTGCCGGTCAATGGGGTGGACTCGATCTGGTAGTTGTAAATGCCGGCATAGCCCATGTTTCGCCACTGACCGATATGGATCTGGCTATTTTCCAGAAACTTGAAAGAGTGAATATCGATGGAACGCTTCTTTTGATCGGTCAGGCGGGGCGTCATTTTGCGCTTCAGCAGACAGGTGGAGATATAATACTTATTTCTACGAAGAATGTATTTGCGCCCGGTGCAAAATTCG
>CAYLVN010000608.1:0-1764 GCA_964387115.1 uncultured Fibrobacter sp. | reverse complement strand
ATTTAATTCCGGAAGGCTACAATAAATTTTAATCTACCACCAGTTCGCCAGTGCGACTGCAATGGCGGTTAAAAATGTGATGAAATTACCTGCCTGCACAAATGGTGGACAACACGGGGTGATAGCGGAAGACCGGCGTCTTCGACGGGCTGGAGCGCAAGAGGGGACACCCTCTTCCAAAAAATCCTTATTCTTGTTTATTGCTTATATTTGGGGCACCCTCTTCCAAAAAATCCTTATTCTTGTTTATTGCTTATATTGGGAACGCCCTCTTCCAGAAATTCTTTATTCTTATTGCATATTTGTAAGCATCAATTCACAATTCACCAAAATTAAAAAGAACAAATCAAATATTACTTCAGGCTCAGCTTCAGCATAAAATCATTGGGACTTGTGGCATTCTTGACCGCCTCTTCCATATTAACAAGGCCCATCTGCAGCAGCTCCATCAGCGACTGGTCAAAAGTCTGCATCCCGTAATGTTCTTTTCCCTTTGAAATATTCTCTGTAATTTCGCCGGTTTTCTGGGGATCAAAAATGTACCCTCTGATAGCAGCATTTACAACCATGATTTCCGCTGCCAGCGCAAGACCGCTCCCATCGGCGCGCTGAAGAAGGCGCTGGGATATTACGGCACGCAGGTTTGATGCAAGCTGGACACGGACCTGTTTCTGCTGATGCGGCGAAAAGGCATCGATAAAGCGCCCGACAGTCTCTTTTGCATCGGTGGTATGGAGAGTTGACAACACAAGATGCCCGGTTTCAGCGGCCCGGAGAGCAATTTCCATGGTCTCGATGTCTCGCAGTTCTCCTACCAGAATGATATCAGGGTCCTGGCGCAGGGCTGCCCTGAACGCGGAGGCGAAATTGCTTGTGTCAACTCCGACTTCTCGCTGGTTAATTGAAGATTTACGGTCCTGATGAAGAAATTCGATCGGATCTTCTATGGTGATAATATGTCTTTTCACGTTTGTATTAATATGGTTGACTATCGCTGCCAGGGTGGATGATTTACCGCTTCCGGTCATCCCTGTCACCAAAACAAGCCCGCGAGGTTCCATCGCTATCTTCTTTACAACTTCCGGCACCCGCAGCTCATCAAGCGTAGGAACAGCGAATGGAATGATACGCATCACTATAGAGATCGATCCGCGCTGCCGAAACACACTAATCCTGAAACGGTTGAAACCGGGGATGGAATATGAGGTGTCAATCTCCTGAGATTCAAGGAAACGTTCCCAGAGAGCGCTTCCAAGCAGGTGAATGGCTATTTCCTCGGTGTCTCCGGGTGTCAGGGGCTCGCCTTCTACCGGGTCAAGAACGCCGTGCACACGACGCAGAGGCGGCCTGTTTACCTTAAAATGGATATCCGAAGTGCCCTCAACGATCAGCGATTTGAAATATTGGTCGATGTTTTTCATGTATACTATTTTATTTCCTGAAAATTATAACTGTAAATATCACCTGTATGGAAATTACTATTTGCGATTGTGGCTGATTTGTTTTTTCGTTTTTCCGGAAAAGGGTTTTCCTCTTGGCTTTTTGTCTATCTGTTAACTGTTTTCTGTCAACTGTCATCTGGAAGAGGGCGTCCCCTCTTGCGCTCCAGCCTGTCGAAGACGCCAGTCTTGCGCTATCACCCCTTGTTGTCCACCAGTTGTGAAGGCAGGTACCTTAATCACATTTTCAAACGTCCTTGCAGCCGCACCGGCGAACTGGTGGTAGATTAAAACGGATTGTAGCCTGGAAGAATTCAAGCATGTA
>CAYLVN010000607.1:0-1769 GCA_964387115.1 uncultured Fibrobacter sp. | reverse complement strand
TGAAGGCTATTACCTGAAAAGATCGCCGGGTGTCCGGATCGCAAAGCTCCATACCCCCTGGTACATGATAAGTGAAATAAACAGAATCCGCGAGGCTCCCGGAGACCGCATCCTTCTTACATATATCGAAAAACGTTCCGTTGGCAGCGCACATCTTGTCACAAGCCCCTCACAGGCTCTTGCAGATATCATCAGGAAACGCTGGAAACTGCCTCGTATTGAGGTGATACACAATCCACTTCCTTCAGGTGAGTACCACCAGACAAGCGGCGGAGGATGGATTTACACCGGCAGAGTTGAGATGAGAAAAGGAGTTCACATACTGCTTGAGGCGTACTCTGAAATATGCAGAACCCACTCCGGTCCGCCACCTCTTAAAATTATTGGCAGGGCTTACGGAGTTATGAGTGATGGAACAGATTTCGGAGAGCACATCAGGGCTAAAATAAGGGAAGCACCGCTTAAAGGAAATGTCGAATGGATAGAGGGACTGCCGCTTGAAGATGTCAAAAAAAATCTGCTATCTTCTTCGGTTGCGATTTTTCCATCTATATGGGAGAATTTTCCATACGCAGCTCTTGAAGCCATGGCTTGCGGTCTGGCTGTTGTCGCATCAGACTGCGGAGGATACCCGGAGATGCTCCAGCACGGAAAAAGCGGTCTTCTTGTGACTCCCGAAAGTCCGATGGAGCTGAAAGCTGCACTGGAAAAGCTGCTTGAAAACCCGGAGATGATTTGCGAACTGGGAAAGGCGGCACGGGTCAGGGTCAGCACACATTTTGACACGCGTTTAATTTGTGAAGAAGTACATAATATTTACGAAAAGGCAGTAAGGAAAAAATAAATGGCACAGGGCTCAAAACTCATTAAAAACTCTGTCCTTATACTCTTCAATACATTCTTCATGATGATGACATCATGGATTATCTCTATCTGGGTTGCCCGCCAGCTTGGACCGAGCAATTACGGCATTTTCAACCTGGTGCTCTGGATCACCGGAACCATGACATGGGTGCTGGGGATGGGCCTTATTCATGCGGTCACCAAATTTATAGCTGAATATAACGGCCGGGGTGAAAACCAGAATCTGCGTCCCATAATTTACTATGTACTGAAATTAGAGATAGTAATAACTCTTGTAACTACGGTTATTCTGGTCTTTTTCAGCTCCAGAATTGCCGATTTTTTCTTCTCCCCCGATGAATCATTTTTCTTTCTCCTTGCGGCAATAGGACTTCTTCCGGGGATGATAACCGCGATCTTCTCAGCAGCAATAGAGGGGATACAGAAATTTGAATACTTTACCTACTCCAATCTCATCCTGACACCGCTTTCTTTTGTCTCAAAAATAATTGTCCTTATGATGGGCAAGGGAATTACAGGGCTTCTCTGGGTCATGCTCGCGTTCTCTTTTGTCAATGCCTTATTCTACTTTATCGTTCTTAAGCGGGAAGGGGCCCTGGAAAAAGGCCCCGGCAGCCTCAGCTCGGATATCAAAAAACGTATTCAGGCCTACAACAAGAGTGTAATAGCGATCCTTGTTTGTGATAAGATAGTCTGGGACAAAAGTCAGATTTTTTTCCTGGGGCGTTTCTGCAATGCCGCCGAGGTCGGTTTTTACAACCTGGGATTTAATGTCGCCCAGAGGTTTATTTCGATTCTTCCCACTACATTCTGGCGGGTTCTTTTTCCCACTATGTCATCCTACTTCGGATCAAATGACAGAGAAAAAATGAAGAGGCTTTTTTTCATCTCCACCAGATATCTGG
>CAYLVN010000606.1:0-1771 GCA_964387115.1 uncultured Fibrobacter sp. | reverse complement strand
ATAAAGGTAACATTCTTTATCCAGAGGATATTCGCGGACAGACTGAACGTACTATCGATAATGTTGAAGCTCTTCTCAGAGAACATGGCGCGACTCTTTCTGATATGCGGTATATAATCATTTACATGAGAAACAGAAAACACTTCCAGTTTATTCAGGATATACTTCTGTCAAGATTCCCGGCTGATGTTCCTGTAGTCCCGGTTGAAGGGGCAGTATGCCGACCCGGATGGCTCATTGAAATGGAAGGTGTTGCAATAATTGAAGATTCGACTGATCACAAGCCGTTTCTATGAAAAGTGAAATCAACAATCATGAACAGTTTTCTAAAAAAAACAATCAGTTTTGCTGCATCTTTAAAATTATCAGTTAGTTGTCTTCTGCTGATGGTCTGTATTGTGGTCTGTGGAACCCTTTATCAGTCAACGGATGGGCTATATGCGGCCAGAGAGCGTTTTTTTCAATCGTGGTTTATATTAACCAGATTCTACATTCCATTCCCAGGAATGAAGCTTGTTTCTCTTGCACTGATAGTCAATATCTTTGCCAGTCTCTTATTACTTGCCAGAAAGCCGCTCAAGAATTCCGGCCTTGTACTGTTGCATGTGGGTATCATTTTACTGTTAGCCGGAATTATGTTTTCCTCAAGCTTTTCACGTGAATATTTTCTGCCTGTCGCGGAGGGTGAGACAGTGTCTGCGGCATACAGTTCAGAAAAATTTGAAATTGCAGTCTTCAGACTCTCTGATTCATATGGCAGTGCTTATTATACAAGTGATTCTGTGGCGGTAAGCGATCTGAAAAGTGGCCATGAGGTGCACTTTTTGAATTCGGGGATAAAGGCCGGAGTAAAAAACATCAGTAAAGGCAGACATCATGAAGATGATATGAGTAGTCCGTTTTGTCAGGTGGTACTTATACCGGGAGAATTCTGCAGTTCCAGAAGCGGAGAAGAAATTGTCCTTAAAAGTGGCGATCCGCCGTATCAGTTGAATTGTGACCGGGAAACAGTTTTCCTTTCATTACGGCCCATGGCTTTCCCTTTACCTGTCACTCTTCATTTGCTCGATTTTTCAAAAAAATTCCACCCTGGCACAGAGACCCTTAAAGAGGTGGGCAGTCATATTTCAGTCCGCAGTGGTGCAGAGGCCTGGGATGTGTTGATATCCATGAACAAACCTTTTCGATACGGCTCATATACTTTCTATCAGGCATCCTTTTCTCATCATGACGAAAAAGAAGTAACCAACCTGTCCGTTGTTTACAATCCTCATCGTTTGTACCCTTATGTAGCAAGTCTGTTTATGATTGGAGGTTTTCTTTTACACTTTATCATGATTATCATAAGTAAAAAAATGGATCTGAATACGGTAAAGGTGGAAAAGAAATAGATTATGCGTAACTTTAACCTGTTAAAATCCGCACTGTTTTTCCTGATGATCTCTGGATTTGTCCTCTCAGGATCAGGTAAAACTATTGATATCCGTGGCGCTGAAAAAATAGCGGTCCTGGATGACGGACGCAAAATGCCTCTTCACTCATATGCACGGAAAAAACTCATTCAGATTTCCGGGCGCAGTAAAATCGGCAGTATGAGCTCAATGGAATGGTTTTTAAAGCTCATGTGCAACCCCGGAGCCCTCGATACGGTCAGTGTTTTTAGAATCATGAATCCGGAAACTGTTGATGCACTTGGAATAAAGGGACCCTATAAACGTCGATACAGTTATTCTGAGCTTTACTATTCTCTTGATAAGTGTCAGCAGATTGC
>CAYLVN010000605.1:0-1779 GCA_964387115.1 uncultured Fibrobacter sp. | reverse complement strand
GCCGCATATGTATTGATGAGTAATTTTTTCAGGTAAACGGGCTGTGATGATCTCAGTGAAGAAGCAGAAAAACAGGCATCTTTGAATACTGCAACCCTGATCGGAAGCGTTAATGATGATGGTTACATACCAGCTATTCTGGAAGAGGGTTCAAAGCAGGCAATAATCCCGGCGATAGAGGGCTTGATTTTCCCATGGATTGCAGGTCTAATTCAGGAAGTTGATATAGAGGGCAGAAACGGGAATCTCATAAAGGTTTTAAAAAAGCACTTTGAGGTGATCCTGAAAAAGGGGATTTGTCTGTTTGATGACGGGGGCTGGAAACTGTCATCTACAAGCGATAATTCCTGGCTCAGTAAGATTTTTCTCTGCCAGTTTGTGGCATCAGAGATTCTGAAAGTTGATCCGGGAGAATTGGGAAAGGTTGCTGATGCGGCGCATGTGTCATGGCTTCTTGATAAAAAGAACAGTTATTATGCCTTCAGTGACCAGATTGTTTAAAGGTGAAGCCAGGGCCAGTAAATATTATCCCCGCGGAGTAACATCGATATTGTGGATATGTAAGCGGCTTTTCAGGAAGGCCACTGACTCAAAGATCGGAAGCGCTCCAGGTATAATCTCTGGAATGATCTTCGTATTTCCAGAGGACATTATATTCCTATTGTCAATTTAATTGTCTTTTTTTTGAGATTCCAGTCTTAACATTAAGAAATATTCTAAATTTTCTTATTGACTTAATCTATATTATATGAAAACTTAATATCGGCATACTATTTGATTGCATTTCTAAGGTGTATTAAATATAAAGGAGATCTTTTATGACACACAAACACCTATTCACACTACTGCTCGCAAGCGGTATGTTACTTCCGACATATTCAACAGACAGTATTATTGCACACTGGTCTTTTGATACACAGAAAGCCGATACATTTTACAATGAAATTCAAGATGACTATCATGTATCGTCACCTTACCTTAAAACAGAGAAAGGTGTCCTCGGAAATGCGTTATCACTAAGCGGAACATCTTTTAAACCAGTTGTTCAAAACTCCTCAAGAGACTTTATGCTATCTCAGTTCAGCGTTGAAGCCTGGGTGATGATTAATGAAGATCCTGCTGTAATGGGACGTCTCGCAGATCAGTATAAAATACTAGAGTATTCATCAATAGGCAGCTATAATGGATTCAGCTTCTGTATCTTTGGTGGTGGAAGACCTGATATTTCTTTGGGGCAGAGTTCCTGGATAAATTGTACTTCGCCTGAATCGATGAAGCTTAATAGATGGTATCACCTTGTGGGTACTTGTGACGGTCAAATGTTAAAAATTTATATTGATGGCAGAAAAGTTAATCAATTGCCCTATTCCGGGACTACCGTTGCACCAAACGCAGATGCTACAATAGGATGCCAGGTCCGAAAGTCCGGTGATGTATTCTGCCACTTTTCCGGTCTCATTGATGAACTGAAACTATACAATTACGCGCTTGATTCTGTAAGCATTATGAATAATTACACTGAACTTAATCCTTACAAGGTTGAGCCACAATTACTTGCACACTGGTCTTTTGATACACAGAAAGCCGATACATTTTACAATGCAGTTCAAGATGACTATCATGTATCGTCACCTTACCTTAGAACAGAGAAAGGTGTCCTCGGAAATGCGTTATCACTAAGTGGAACATCTTTTAAACCAGTTGTTCAAAACTCCTCAAAAGATTTTATGCTATCTCAGTTCAGCGTTGAAGCCTGGGTGATGATTAATGAAGATCCTG
>CAYLVN010000604.1:0-1789 GCA_964387115.1 uncultured Fibrobacter sp. | reverse complement strand
GAACCACTGAGTTTGGGAAGAAACCCGGTTGCAGCTTCCTTTATAGCCGCCTCTTTCTCAATTAGCTTCTCATCAGCTACAACAACCTTTGCATTTGCACTCAACGCGCTCTCAATGCACTGCTCAAGCGTCATCACCGGCTGCTCCTCCGCTCCTGACGGAGAAACCGCCGCAACCATAAACCCCATTAGAAGTAACCTTCTCAATTTATCCTCCACTTCCTTTATGACACACTCTCTTTTATACCCAACCCATTACTGATAAACGACATTATACTCTCAACACCCTCTTCTATATCACCCATACTGCCCTTTAAATACCAGCGCTGAAAAATACCTTTTATAAGAGCCTCAAGATGCCCCGCGATTTCCACGCTTTCCATATCGCTTGAAATTTCCCCATCTGTTTTTCCCTTGTCTACCAGATCGACCATCTCCTTCTCCATCTCAATCCTGAATTCCCTGAACTTTTCAATCTCATCCCTGTACCTGTGAAAATCCGCCGGAATAACTGATTTGCCGGCTACGGGATTGGAAATGTTTATCAGAAAAGGAAAGTGCTCGCCAAAAACAGATAGAACTGTCCTGACCATTCCTTTAAATGAAGCCACAAAGCCATTACATGTCGCATTGTTTTTCCGGATCTCCTCCAGAAGTCTCTCATGCTCTCTAACGCAAAGGTTAAGAAAGATCTCCTCTTTATCCTTAAAGTAGTAATAGAGGGCGGTCTTGGAAAAACCGGCCGCATCGGCAATATCCTCCAGCCTCGTAGCATGAAAACCCAATCTGGCAAACACCCCGATAGAGGCATCCAGAATCAAGTTTGTCTTCGATTTTCGGACCGCGAGTTCTCTTTCTTCCTTTGAATTCAATTTTTTGACTCCAAATTCAAATTTTTTGATTCGGAGTTAAAATATATTAATTGTGATTAAAATATCAAGACTTTTTTTCCGGCTCATCCGTCCGGGCTTTGCATGTTAATGAACCGTTCAGTACTATTTTGAATTCTGCGGAGGATGATATATGGCACAAATAACTAACCTGAAAATCGCAGTTGGATGAGGCAAAAAATCGTAATCTGTTGAGCACTAAGTCTTTCAGGCATCTTGATCTTATCATCTTGTCGGATAAGACCTGCAATATCTTCAAGCCTTATCATCTCAACACCTTACGTTTTTTTATTCTCTCCAACTGCGACTTTTAGGTTTAAAGAAACGACTTCGTGACCAACGTGCGCAGGCCTGCTTTGAGGTTGGTACACTTGGTGGGTTGGTGGCCGTTATCCCACCGGTTGTCTTAAGCGCATTGATGCGCTCCTGATTTAGTAGATTCTTTGGTAAAATTTTGAATATAAATCCAGATTTGCTACACTTCTTATGATACAAGATGAGAATTTAAAACACAAAGTGCGCTAAGGACGCAGAGGGGTAAACGCTTCGCGTTTAGAAGATTCCCGGTTTCATTGATTAGTGGATAATGTGACCTTTCATCCTGTAAACGCTAAGCGTTTACCCTTTGCGACCGGTTTTAATTCTTTTCATCTCTACGTACTCTGCGCACTTTGCGTTTAAATTCCGGTCTTTATTTCTGATTATTATTCTGTTAAACCGTTTACTATCCGCTCAACTCCATACTAATGAATAAAACATTCTCTAACCAGAGAGGTCAGGCAAACGCCGCAAGCGCATAGATCAGCGCAGCGTTCCAGTTTATCGCAGTCTCATTTACACGGCAGTTCGCCTCGACATCTTCATAGTCAAGTGCATTGCCAGCTGGCCCGCCTACAAGAT
>CAYLVN010000603.1:0-1795 GCA_964387115.1 uncultured Fibrobacter sp. | reverse complement strand
ACCCATCGGAGGTTGTTCAGGAAGGCAGTTTCGTTAATGTCAATATACTGGGTATTGATGAAAATAAAAAGACAATTTCTCTGAGCCTCAAGGATATCTCCAATGATCCGTGGCGTGATGTTGAAAGCCGTTTTCCTGTGGGATCTGAAGTATCGGGTAAAGTGGCAAAAAAGAGCAGATACGGGTATTTTATCGATCTCGATACCGGTGTTACCGGTCTTCTTGTGTTTTCAAACATCTCTGCTGATAAGAAAGATTCTTTCAAAGAGGGTGATGTCATAAATATAACAGTTGAGTCGATAGATACTGAAAACAGACGGATCTCTCTTTCCCATGGGGTAAGTGAAGCAAAAAACAATCAGAAGGAGATTTCTGAGTTTCTTCAGACACAGCGTAAAGAAACGTAGGGAAGTAAAGCATCAACGGAATTTGGCAGTGCTCTTCTTGCCGCGTTGAAAGGGAAAAAATGAAGATACTGGCTTTCGGGGGAGCGGGTTATATCGGAAGTCATGTTGTAAGGGCTCTTATTGACAACGGTCATGAGGTTGCCGTTTTTGATAATATGTCAAGTGGTCGCCATGAGAATCTTTTTCCTGATACTCAGTTCATAGAGGGTGATATTCTGGATTTCAGCAGAGTGCGTTATGCTTTTGAAGGCGGTTATGATGCGTTCATACATCTTGCCGCTTATAAAGCCGCGGGTGAATCGATGATTGTGCCTGAAAAGTACTCACTGAATAATATCTCCGGAACCATAAACCTGCTTAATGCCGCCGTCGGCGCGGGAGTAAAGATGATGGTGTTTTCATCATCGGCCGCAGTTTATGGAGAACCGGAATATCTTCCTGTCGATGAGGCGCATCCTACTGAGCCGCAGAACTATTATGGATTTACAAAGCTTGAAATCGAGAGGATTCTTCACTGGTATGATCGTCTTAAGGGATTGCGCTTTGCGGCACTGAGGTACTTTAATGCTGCGGGGTATGATGTTCAGGGTAGAATTTCCGGCCTGGAAATCAAACCTGAAAATCTGCTTCCTGTAGTGATGGAAACAGCTTCGGGTATCAGGCCTGAATTGTCTATATTCGGGGATGACTGGGACACTCCTGATGGAACCTGTGTGAGGGATTATGTTCATGTAAGCGATCTTGCCGATGCGCATGTAAAGGCACTGGAGTATATATCATCTGAAAAATCAAGTCTGATGGTGAATCTGGGAAGCCAGAACGGGATCAGTGTCAAAGAGATGGTGGAGAAAGCAAGGGAAATTACAGGCAGGGAAATACCGGTGAAAATTGCTCCCAGAAGACCGGGGGATCCTGCAAAGCTGGTTGCTTCTTCACAAAAAGCACAAAAACTGCTTGGGTGGAAAGCACAGTACAGCGATGCCGGTACATTGATCGACAGTACCTGGAAGGTTTATCAGAAAGCGGCAGGCAGAATATAGGTGTATTTCAGATTCCGGAAACGGATTGATAACCACGAAACACACGAAATACACGAAAGAAAAATGAGTGTATGTAGTGCTGGGGGCTAAAAATTATCCTGTAATTGTTTTAATTCTTTTTCGTGTGCTTCGTGTATTTCGTGGTCAATTCTCTTAATCTTGATGTATTTCGTGGTTATCCTTGTTCGCCTCTCCCTGGATCGGGTCACTGAATTTTCAGAGAACTTCTGACAGCCTCATTGAGTGCCTTAACAAGTGGTGGAGCGAAAATTTTGCGTGCAAATTCGGGATTCTTTGCATCTGTTTTTACTTTATTTTTGAAAAGAGGGTAAAAAACAGGTCTGCCGT
>CAYLVN010000602.1:0-1795 GCA_964387115.1 uncultured Fibrobacter sp. | reverse complement strand
AGATGGTGGAATCGATATCTACACCCACGATTCTTGACATCTCCTTAAATACCCTCACCCCGGTTACCGAAGACAATCTGAGGGAATCCTTTAACCTTGAAAAAGACCCGGTTCTATAGAAATACTGCACAAGCCCGAATGCATCCGGGGCTATCTCACCGTTGTTGAAAATCGTGCGATCGAGCCTGTATACAGTCTCCACTCCAAGAATATTATTGGAGGATGCAAGGAGATCAAAAACATTATTGTGATTGTGAACCTGGTACCCCCTTCCCCTGACAGCACTCTTATCGAAGACAACACCGACCGCTTTCCCTTTTTTGTAATCAAGACGCCTGCTCCATGGAACATCACCGACCACATCTACTGTATCTGTCCATTTCGAATAAGGTTTGAAGATGCCCAGATCATAATTCATGGCATTCATGATCGGTTTGACAGTTGATGATCCGTTTGGAGTTCTGTTCTTCAACAGGCATGCAAGCCTGGAGCCCAGGCGGTCTTTTGAATAGTAGGCCAGAACATTTCCGGTCCGGGAGTCCATGATACTGTAGGCATAATACTGCCCGTTGACAACCACCGGCTTTCGTACATAGTAAAACGTGCTTTTCCGGTATTCGTTTTTTTCGGTCTTTTTGTACCTTATATTGACAAGTACAGTATCTCCGGGGCCAAGGGTGGTGATAAACGATGATGAAGGTTCATGGAAGTCCTCTGGTGCAGAAAGGACTCTTATATATCTCAGTGTATCTCTGGGCGTTGCAGACAGCCTGACCTGCTCCCCCTTGCTTCCGATACGCACCTCGTCAATAATCGTTGTATCAGGACCATACCCGCGTTCACTTACAAGCTTCTCAAGCTCCCGCTGAAGGGGCAGATCAATGGTGAGCTTTATCCTTAGATTTCCTTTTTTGCGGATAAGAGAGTTGGGATCAATAAGGTCCATCTGTTCCAGCTGTTCGCTCCCCGACCCGTTTTTTCTGAGTGTAAGCAGCCAGAATTCATTTGCCAGATCAACCAGCGGTCCGTACCCCCCCTCGACCCTTTTAGGTCTGGAGAATGTCAGTTTATCGATCTGCTCAAGAACCTCTTTCTGTTTTTCCGGGCTCCACTTGAGCGCCTCGCCCATCCTGGGCATATCTGTACGGCACTGGCTTATAATCCTGCTCCGGAAATTCCTTCCCCACTTGACCATACGAGAAAGGTAGATACATTCGGCATCACTGAGTTCATTGAGTTTCTTGTTGAAAAGGCCCTGTGCTATATCCTTATAGCCTATCATGCCGTAGTCGCTTGTGACACAGTGGTTAAGATAGACTTCAAGGATATAGTCCGGAGAATAGAGTTTTCTCAGAGCCACTGCCAGGCGCAGTTCGCGGACTTTGCGGTCAACAGACCTGCTCACCCGCCTCATTCCGTTTTCGTCAAGTTTAGAGATAAAGAGCTTGGCAACCTGCTGGGTAATAGTCGATGTGCCGCGCGGGGTTGATTTTTTAAACGCAAAAACAGCATCCTTGGCCGAGCGCAGTGCAGCTCTTACAAAGCTGTCGAATTCAAACCCGAGATTGTTCTCCCTGTAGTTCTTATCCTCTGCTGCAATGAGTGCTGTAAGAAGTACCGGCGGGAATTCATCGATAGAGGCCCTCAGGTGATCGGTCTTTATAACCGATACGGGTCTGTCGAGCCGGTCAACGATCTCGATGGTATTTGAGTACTCGCGCACCTCCCTGAGACGGTCAATTATTGACAAAGATGGATAATCCATTAGGAGATAATACTGGTAACTCTATTGAAA
>CAYLVN010000601.1:864-1798 GCA_964387115.1 uncultured Fibrobacter sp. | reverse complement strand
ACTTGTTGTTATTGTAAAAGGGATAGCTTCCGTTCAGCTGTTCTTCTACTAATCCGCTACGGATAAAGACCTCTGTGGCCAGGGATGGGTTGACCTTGCCAAAAGAAACACCTGAATGCTCGACAATCTGCATCCCGAAGAGTGATACCCGCTCTGCCGCACGTACAAAACCGGTTTCGGAATCAAACCAGGGTTCAGAATAACTGCGGGTGATAAGGTGAAAAGCTAACTGCTCCAGCCAGGACGGGTCGATGGGGGCGACGGTACGCGCGAAAACCTGGGATGTCTCCACGATCTCGTGGCAAACTATCCATTCCGGTTTTTGTCCGTAAAGAGTGGAGCCCGGAAAAATCACCAGTTCTTTTCCCCGGAACCCCCGGTATTTGCCTTTATCTGTTTTATGCGCGCAGTTAGACAAAAGCCCTGTAAGAAGAGACTTGTGAATCGCATCCACAGAAGCCGGTTTTGTATTGACAACAAAATCTCTCATGCCCTTTACTGTATCAGAGAGCATCTGATGAACATCGTGCCACTCCTGCATGCGGGTAAAGGAAAGAAAGTGGTCTTTACAGAATTTTCTCATCCTGTTCTGCGTCTTGAGGGAGCTCCACTCCTGCTGATAGGCATCCCAGAGCCTTACAAAGCCCAGGAAATCCGATCCAGTGACAGCAAACTTTTTATGCATCGCATCGGCTTCTGCCTGTTTGTCAAAGGGGCGCTCCCGCGGATCAACAATCGAGAGGCCGGCTGCTATTATTAAAACCTCTCTGAGTGCGTTCTCCTCTTTTGCCGCGATAACCATCCGGGCAATGTGCGGATCGAGAGGAAAAAGAGCCATTTTTCTACCCAGTGAAGTAAGATTATTCGCGGAATCAATGGCGCCCAGTTCCCGCAGAAGAGCATAGCCTTCGGATATTGCTACATGGGATGGTGG
>CAYLVN010000601.1:0-854 GCA_964387115.1 uncultured Fibrobacter sp. | reverse complement strand
AGAAAAGGGAACCTGTCAATGTCGCCCAGATGGTGTGCCATCATGGAAAGAATGACTCCGGCCAGATTGGCGCGCTTTATCTCCGGAACTGTAAAGGGGTCCCGCTCTATGAAGCTTTGCTCGGAGTAGAGCCTGATGCAAACTCCATCCATGACTCTTCCGCAGCGTCCTTTGCGCTGGTCTGCGGATGCTCTGGAGATCTTTTCTATTGGAAGGCGGTTTGTGCGGAGCCTGGGGACATATTGTGAGATTCGTGCCAGTCCGGTATCTACAACGAAACGGATATTTGGAACGGTTATGGAGGTCTCAGCGATATTGGTTGCGACTACTATTTTCCTTTTGTCCAATTTTTTGAATATGAAATCCTGCTCGGATCTGCTGAGCCGTGAAAAGAGTGGAAGGACAAGCAGATCAGGTCTGTGTAATCCGCTCAGACGATCACAGGTCTCGCGGATATCCCTTTCTGAAGGCATAAAGATGAGCATGTCACCAGCAGGGTAGAGGTCCAGAAGATCTTCGGCTGATTTGACAGCCGAATCCACGTATGTCTCTTCAGAAACCTCTTCATCATCATCTGAGAGATAAAGGAGCTCAACCGGGTAAACCCGCCCTGAAACCTCGATAACAGGGGCATTGTTGAAACTTTCTGAAAAAAGTCGGGTGTCAATTGTAGCCGATGAGATAATGAGCTTCAGATCGGTCCTTCTCTTTAGAAGGTTCCGTAAATAGCCCAGAAGGAAATCGATATTAAGGCTGCGTTCATGAGCCTCATCGATTATCAGAGTGTCATAGCGGTACAGGAACGGGTCCTGCTCTATTTCTGCAAGAAGAATACCGTCAGTCATGAATTTAAC
>CAYLVN010000600.1:958-1802 GCA_964387115.1 uncultured Fibrobacter sp. | reverse complement strand
TCTCCCTGATCCACATAGAGTTCGTTTTTATCAGATTTTACAATCCTCTGGCCGGTAAAGTAACCGTCATCCATGCTCGTCGAAGCGTATCTGACTCGTCCCCTGCGGGTTTTGATATTGTAGGCCATGTAATCGCCAACAGTAGTGTCTTTACCTTCTATCAGATGAGGTGTTCCAGTGGCGGTGAAGAGGTTGTTATCTATGTTGTAAACAATAGTATCGGCTGTAAGTATAATATTCTGATATTTCACTACAGCTTTCCCGCGCAGGTTCAAAATTCTGGTTTCGGCATCATAATAAATCAGGTCAGATTCATAAAAAACGGAATCAGTGATTTCCTGTTTTTTTTTCTTTACTGCAACAGAGTCTGTATCTGTAATGATCTTTTCCGCAGATGTATCAGCTATTTCTTCTTTCTGGTCACCGTAAAGTTGGCATAGAAAAGATGCTGATAAGAGGAATAGTAAAAGTCTGGATAAAGTCATATTTTATTCAAAGATAATTCTAGTTTGTATAATCGGGCTGTATAGATACTGTGTAAGCGCGTTTCAAGAACTGTCCGGTTCCCGCTCTCACGAGCGATTTAATCAACGGATGGTCAATTTGAGCCGCTGGTTTAATATGTCGTACATAGAACCTGACTTATGCACCAGGATCAGGCGAATTGTACTTTATTCCTTCCCGGTTATGTCAGTCAGGTATAAAAATAATTCCTGTACTCTTTTTCAGGGCCTCTTACGTTCAGATCTTGAGGAATTATTTCTAAGTGTACCTATAGAAAATCATTTTCAGCTACGGTCGGGCTGCGAATTTTACTGTGCTGCCGTTGCACACAATCAACAAA
>CAYLVN010000600.1:0-922 GCA_964387115.1 uncultured Fibrobacter sp. | reverse complement strand
CGGACCCTGACACAATGAATTATAGTTCCGCTTCGCTTCAAAACTGAATTTAAAGTGAACCATAATAATGATTTAATGCAGGGATTAACAGATCTCGTACACTATAGTATATTAATTAAGAACCATATTTTTTCAGGAGTTTTTAATGAAGGTGAACCTGATAATCACAATTTTTATCTTATGTTCTGTTTCTGGACTCTACGCAGAGCCTGCCGATTCCACGAAAAATGCTGAAACAGTGACTGCTCCGGCCGACTCTCTGACTGATACATTATCGATTGCATCCGCTGATTCTGCAGATTCAGCCGGCACTATAGAAAAAGTTACTCTGATTGTCAAAACAGAACCGGCTGGAGTCTCAATATTCCTCAATGACTCTCTTATGGGGTTGAGCCCGATTACTGTTGAAGGTCTGGATATCGGTAAACACTATCTGACACTGAAAAAAACCGGTTATTACCTTAAAAAAGCAGAACTCAATATAGACACTGCAGGTGTGTCTGAACTTTTCTTTACACTTCAGCAGCCTGGCGGGTTGAAGATCTCAAGTACCCCAGTAGGTGCAGAAGTGCTTATAGATGGAAAACCGTCAGGAAAGACTCCCCTGAACAGCTCGCAGATGAAACCTGGGGAGTATAAAGTAAGAGCGGAGCTGCCGGGATATGATCCGTTTGAAAATCAGGTGAGTGTTAAAAGCGGTGTGATTGAAACACTTCAGATTGATTTGAAACACTCTGCTGCATATCTTGATTCTCTCGAGAACGCCCGTATCGAAGCGCAGCGGAACCGCAAACGTTTCAGTTCCATACTTGTTATGAGTGCGTTCACTGTTTTTGGTGTCATTCTTTTCCTCATGGAAAGAACTGATCGTTGATGGAAAAACTTTTACTTTCAATCCTTATCTTTTTAAATACTTTTCTTT
>CAYLVN010000599.1:0-1812 GCA_964387115.1 uncultured Fibrobacter sp. | reverse complement strand
GCCTGAAAGCCTTAGCGCTCAACAGGTTACGGTTTTTGGCCTCATCCAACTGCGATTTTTAGGTTAAAGGCTCCTCAGGCCGGTAATCAAAAATGATGGAGGGAAAAGATGAAACCAAATAAGCTTGTCATTACAATCGGTGCTGCATGGGCTCTTTTCATTGCGCTTGACAGTTTTTCGGGCATTCTGAGGGCCTGGTATCTGCGCAAGATGTCAAATCCCTTCAGGTCATTCTATCATGTGGTCAAATATGTCAGGGCAGTTGTTATTTTCTTTATTTCAATTCTCAATCTCTGGCTGATTGCCGGCTGGGCAGGGAAACGTGACAGGTAATTTTCAGGAAATTATGGAAAAACAAATTTATTTAGATAATAATGCCACTACACAGGTGGCCCCGGAAGTCATAGAGGCGATGCTTCCATTTTTCAGCGAACATTTTGGAAATCCATCGAGTATTCACTGGTTCGGGGGACATGTAAAGAAATATGTCGAAACCGCCCGCGAGCAGGTCGCTCAACTGCTTGGAGCATCACCAGAAGAGATTATCTTCACAAGCTGCGGATCTGAAAGTGATAATCTGGCCTTGAAGGGGTTCTGTGGTGTACACGGAAGTTCTTCCAGAATAATTATATCAAATGTTGAGCATCCGGCAGTGCGCAACACTGCCCGTTACCTGCAGGACAGGGGTGCTTTATTGACAGAACTGGAGGTCGATTCTGATGGGAACCTGAGGATTGATCAGTTCGATTCTGTTCCAGTCGATAATAATACTATTGTCAGTCTGATGTGGGCCAATAATGAAACCGGTGTAATCTTCCCGATCAGCGAACTGGCTACAAAAGTAAAGGAAAAAGGTGGTTTTTTCCACACCGATGCAGTACAGGCAGTCGGGAAAATTCCTGTGGATGTCAGGAATATACCCATTGATATGCTCTCTCTTTCGGGCCACAAGATTCATGCACCCAAGGGAATTGGTGCGATCTATATCAGGAAGGGTCTCAAGCTTGAACCTCTTCTGCATGGCGGTCATCAGGAAAGTGGAATGCGGGCCGGAACAGAAAATGTACCTTATATTGTGGGGCTGGGGAAAGCCTGTGAACTGGCCCTGAAACACATGGATGAAGAAAATACAAGAGTAAGGGCAATGCGGGACAGGCTTGAGCGGGAACTGCTGAAAAGATGTGCGGGAGCAAAGCTTAACGGCAACAGAGAAATGCGGCTTCCAAATACAGCCAATATCAGTTTTGAATTTATCGAGGGTGAAGCGATTCTGCTGCATCTTGACGAAAACGGAATAGCGGCATCAAGCGGATCTGCCTGCACAACCGGCTCACTGGAGCCATCACATGTCATGAGGGCAATGGGATTGCCCTACACATTCGCCCACAGCTCCACCCGCTTTTCCCTGAGCAGGTACAATAAAGAAGAACATGTCGACAAAGTTATAGAAGTCATGCCCGGAATTGTAGATAATCTACGTAGTCTATCACCATTTGTGGGAAATAAAAATGAGTAATTTACAACAAGAAATTCAGGCGTTAAAAAAGAGCAGGAACGCGGTAATTCTGGCTCACACATATCAGCCGTCTGAGGTGCAGGATATCGCCGATTATGTAGGTGATTCCTATGGATTAAGTGTTGAAGCGAACCGGACCGGTGCCGATCTCATTGTTTTCTGCGGAGTTCAATTCATGGCAGAAACAGCTTCTATTCTCAATCCCGCCAGAAAGGTGATTCTCGCCGAGCCGGACGCGGGTTGTCCCATGGCCGATATGATAGAGGCTGATGAACTCAGGAAACTCAAATCTCAAT
>CAYLVN010000598.1:0-1813 GCA_964387115.1 uncultured Fibrobacter sp. | reverse complement strand
GGAATCAAGGGTATGCGTAAGGGAAAAGTACGTGATACCTATGATCTTGGAAATGCACTCATGCTTATCACTACTGACAGGCAGAGCGCTTTTGACCGGATTCTGGCCAGTATCCCTTTTAAGGGACAGGTTCTCAATGAGGTCAGTAAATTCTGGTTTGACAGCACCAGTCACATTGTCAGGAACCATGTTATATCTGTACCTGACCCGAATGTCACTATTGCGGTTAAATGCAAGGTTTTTCCTGTGGAATTTGTAGTACGCGGCTATCTTACAGGATCAACCGACACCTCTGCGTGGACCCTCTATTCAAAAGGCGCTCGCAATATCTGCGGCTATGTGCTTCCTGAGGGTATGGTGAAAAATCAGAAGTTTGAAAGGCCTATTCTTACACCAACGACCAAATCAGAAGAGCATGATGAGTCAATTTCAGCAGAAGAGATAGTTTCCAGAGGTATTATTGATGAGAATACCTGGAAAAAGCTGGAATCGGTTGTTTTTGCTCTGTTTGATTTTGGTTCCAGGTTAGCGGCACGCAACGGTCTGATACTGGTTGATACAAAATATGAACTTGGTATCGATACTGAAGGTAATATTGTTCTGATAGACGAAATCCACACTCCCGATTCCTCACGCTACTGGATTGAGAGTACCTATCAGGAAAGGTTTTCAAAAGGAGAGGAACCTGAGAATATTGACAAGGAATTCCTGCGTCTATGGTTCAGAAAGAATTGTGATCCTTACAAAGACAAGGTGTTGCCGAAGGCACCTGATGATCTGGTAATTGAATTATCATCCAGATACATTCAACTTTATGAAAAGATCACCGGATCAGAATTTAACCCGAGAACCGACGTATCGATTAAAGACAGATTAAGAAGTAATCTGAGAGCTGCAGGGATACTGTAGAAAAAGTGATTACTGCAGACAATAGATATAGAAATGAGACAATTTTACAAATAATTTGGAGGAGAGAATGTCCGCTGCATCAGTCCCGGATCTAATGAGTGTAATTGTAAGCCTCTGTAAGAGGCGCGGTTTAATATTTCAATCCAGTGAAATTTACGGGGGGCTAAACAGCTGCTGGGACTATGGGCCCCTTGGTGTAGAGCTCAAGCGTAATGTAAAGGAAGCATGGTGGAGATCCATGATTACAAACAGGCGCGACATTGTTGGTTTAGATGCCTCAATACTTATGCATCCCAGAGTGTGGGAAGCTTCGGGTCATCTATCCGGCTTCACAGATCCGCTTGTAGACTGTAAGAAATGTAAAGAACGCTTCAGAGCCGATCATCTTGAAAATCTTGACAAGTGCCCCAAGTGCCATGGAGAATTAACCTCCGTGCGCAAGTTTAACCTGATGTTCAAGACATTCATGGGGCCAATTGAAGATCAATCTGCGACTGTTTATATGAGGCCTGAAACTGCTCAGGGTATTTTCGTCAATTTCCTCAATGTTCAGCAGGCCTCCCGCCTCAAACCACCGTTTGGTATCGGCCAGATCGGAAAAAGCTTCAGAAACGAGATTACACCCGGTAATTTTACATACCGTACCAGGGAATTCGAACAGATGGAAATGGAATTTTTTGTTCCGCCGGCTGAGGATCAGCAGTGGTACGATTACTGGAAACAGGCAAGATTTCAATGGTATAAAGACCATGGAATCAAAGAAGAGAATCTGCGTCTTCGTGACCACCAGAAAGATGAGCTTGCACATTATGCCAAGGCCTGTGCAGATGTAGAATATAAGTTCCCGTTCGGATGGAGTGAACTTGAAGGAATTGCGAACAGAACAGATTTCGATTTAAGACGT
>CAYLVN010000597.1:1034-1823 GCA_964387115.1 uncultured Fibrobacter sp. | reverse complement strand
GTCTTTGCATGAGTTTTTTTTGTTAATATTTGATTTTTTACTCACGGAATCAGGTTTCACCTCAGGGCTGATGTTCACAGGTACAGAGAAAAACCGGATGAGGCACCTGAAACAGGGGTTAGAGAGCTGAGACTCTCAAGAAGCTCTTCCTGTGAATACGATCTGGCTACAACGATGTACACTCCCCAAATGACTTATGATTATGCAAGTGGTTCACTTGCCTCCCCTTACATGCAATCCAGCATGACAGAGCGGTTTGCCATGTGGGGATCGGTTGATCTTGCCAGCAAAACAAACCTGAACCTGTATATCTGCTGTTCAGTTTATAAGTCTGGTCTCTGTTTTAAAATAGTAGACGAACAAGGTTTGAAGATCGATCCCGGCATTCAGATCCCGGTTGTGATAGATATACAAGGATCTGATGTGGTCGTAAATAGTCCGATTTCAGACCCGGCACCCGATAAGAATAATACCTTTCCGGTTAATTATGAAATCAAATTTGATGATAAATTCAACATTATTGCAGGTTCAACGGGCCAGCTTCCTATTGCCTCTGATGGCGCCTCAACAGCTGAATTAAGCTGGGAAACGATCTCCGCAAGGGGCGCTCCTACAAGCAAGACTGCGGAGTAAATCTCAGGGGTGGACCGCGATAATGAGTGTCCGGAATTTTCAAGCCGGTTTTCAATAAACCTGAAAGCCGCAGTTGAGGGGATTAAAAATCCGTAATGTGTTGAGATGACAAGGTTTTCAAGGCATCACAGGTCTTATCGTCAAGGTGATAAGATC
>CAYLVN010000597.1:0-1024 GCA_964387115.1 uncultured Fibrobacter sp. | reverse complement strand
GATCAAGATGCCTGACTCAACAGATTACGATCTTTTGCCTCATCCAACAGCGATTTTCAGGTTTAAAGCCTCACGCTATCAACTCCTGTCCTGCTTTTTAGCCATCCTCACTTATCAATAAGACCTGATAGGCCAATTAATCAGTCTAATATTGTTGTTTTTCGCCCTATATGCTTTTACCTGATTGAAGGCCGGCTTGAGCTGCTTAAGCATATCACAATCGACAGATGATCTACTTAAGTATGGCATGAAATATGCATTTTCTTTTTATAGAAACCTAAAAGTGACAATAATTATTTACATAAGGAGATTACTATGGGTAACCCGCTTGAAGATCGTCTGTCACAACTTAAATCTCAATATGCTTCCGGACAAAAAGAACTTGATAAATTACACCAGAAAGAAAATGACCTCCAGGTAAGCCTTCTGAGGATCAGTGGTGGAATACAGGTTCTTGAAGAGGAGATTGTTAAAGCCCAACAATCATCCCAACATCAGCAATCTTAATAGACATTACCTTCTAATCTGAAGAATAAGAAAAAATATTCACGTTGTTAACAAAGCAGATAATTTATTGAGGTATCTATCTCCTTCATGATTACCGGTTTGTAGTTAGATTCGCGTTTTTATAGTTTTCTCATTTTTCGTTATTTTTTCCGCCGCCCATCAACAGGAATTTCTTCGGATAACTTATCTGAATTCTTCCCTGCAAACGCTCCCACTTCTTCTGTTAACCTGCCGATATCTGATCCCAGTTCTCCCTCTGTCCTTCCAAAATCTAAATCGGATTCGCCTCTGTTATTTCCCGTACCTTTGCCAAACAGTCCGGTAATCTCATTCAAATCAGATCCATGTCCTCTGATGGTTTTTCCTATACCTGGTCCCAATTCTCCTACTGTTTTACCCGCACCTTTCCCGATCTCTCCGGTGGCCTGACCCAATTCAGAGCCTATTTCTCCTGTAGCTTTACCAAGACCGGGACCTAATTCTCCTACTGTTTTTCCCGCTCCTTTCCCTATCTCTC
>CAYLVN010000596.1:0-1825 GCA_964387115.1 uncultured Fibrobacter sp. | reverse complement strand
CATATTGGCAATATCTGTGGAATAAAAAGCGGTATACGGTTCATCTACATATTCATAAAGTGCCTGCGGTGAGGAAAATCCGTAGAGGTCAGAAGGAAGCCTCTCCTGGAAAATAAAAAATGCGTCAAGAACTTCGGCCGCAAACTGATACTGTTCAGAAATACCATCATCATCAGGGCCAAACGGCATAAGTTCGCATGAAAGTGTCAATAAAACAGAGAATGCCGCAGCCAGCACCATTGACGTTTTAATCAATTCACGCATAAATCCCTCATGTTCTGCAGATAGTGTGTAGGTTTCACTTTCAGAGAGGATGGGCCGCTCATGCTCCATTTGACAAAAGCAGTGTCGGTTCCGGCATTGCTTCCGCACTCGATATCAAACGTGGAATCCCCGGTCATCAAAGCTTCTTCCGGCAGCCCTCCCAATAATTCCAGTGCTTTCAGGGCCGGATCTGGTTCGGGTTTGTGCCTGGTTGTATTTTCCGGAGTGACAAGATGAGTAAAATATTCAGCTATTCCGGTTTCAGCAAGATAGATTTCCAGAGTATTCTTCATTCTCGATGTGACAACTGCGCACATTTTCCCCATGCAGCAAAGTTTTTCAAGCGCATCCTTCACCCCGGGGAAAAGCTTCAGATACTGTTTGTAGACTGTAAGCTGATAACTCATATGGACCTGACGAATTGTATCAAACCTCTCATCGGTGAGTTTTCCGAAATAAAGCTCCATCTGGTCCCGGAGAGTCAATCCGATATTTGGAATTATCTGATTATCCCTGAGCGGTTCCATGCCTAAATACGAGGAGGTATGTTTGAAACAGGCGCAGATCAATCCTGTAGTGTCAAACAGTGTCCCATCAGCATCAAATAGATAGTACTTGTATTGTTTCATTTTTTTGAATTAGTTCGTGAAGCAGCAGACCTTTTTTCAGCTCAGAATATGAAAATAAACTGATTTCAGGATAAGAGGCTAATATTTTAGATCATTTGATGATTGTAGGGAAAAAATATGAGCGGAAAATTATTTTCAGTCACTAACTTTGGATGAACTGATTAAATAAAACCTATTGACAGATCATCCCTGAGCAGGTATGTTTATTTTCCAACTGATTTAAGGATTATGAAATGATCGCGATAGTAGATTACGGGGCCGGAAATCTCACATCCGTGAAAAGAGCACTCGACTATTTAGGAATAGAGTCATTTATCACAGCCGACCCCGGAGAGCTCTTATCAGCGGAACGGATTATTTTTCCGGGAGTCGGCCATGCCGCATCGGCAATGAGAATTCTTAATCAGCGTGGACTTCATACTGCTCTAAAAGAGGCTTTCAATTCGGGAATTCCCATAATGGGGATCTGCCTTGGAACCCAGATCATATTGAGCCATTCAGACGAAGGCGGGCCCGGGTGCGTGGGCTTGATAGAAGGAAACTGCCCGAAATTCAACCTGAAAGATAAAGCTCTGAAAATCCCCCATATGGGATGGGATTCCATCAGAGTAGTCAAAGAACATCCGGTGCTTAAAAGTGTAAAGTCTGATGATGAGTTCTATTTTGTACACTCATATTATCCACAGCCATCCGACAGAGAATCTGTATTAGCGGAGTGTGAATATGAGATGGTTTTTCCAGCAGTAATAGGCAGATCGAGCCTGGTTGCCACGCAATTTCATCCTGAGAAAAGCGGCCCGGCTGGTTTGCGGATTCTTGAAGCGTTTTCCACCTGGGATGGTCTGGATGGTCTGACATGCTGAGTAAAAGATTGATTTCCTGTCTTGATGTGCGTAATGGGAATCTGGCAAAGAGCGTAAAATTTGCCAGAT
>CAYLVN010000595.1:0-1828 GCA_964387115.1 uncultured Fibrobacter sp. | reverse complement strand
CGGACGTCATGCCGTTGAAAAACGGCATCCATCTGGGAATTACCAAAAATTGAAAAAATGGTTTCCGGCTTTCGCAGGAATGACGGAATCATTGAATCGCATTTGTCGGCAATGTAATCCGCTCAAAGAAAATATCCAGTGTATGAAGAAGCAACCGGACATCAAAGGTCCTGCGGTCCATAAGAATCAGATTTGTGTCAGTAATCCCGTGCCTGAGTTCCCTGTAATGTTCCATGTCGACAAGGAATATCTTCAGTGTCTCGCCCCGATTCACCTCGCGTTCATCTCCATAGATATTTATGTCAAGCGGTGCCCCGGGTTCAGGTATCGAGATAACTACCCGTTTGTGTCCCGGGGTATCTCCCGGAATCTGGTTTGTAACAACAACATTGAATCCGTTATTGCGTAACGCGACAATCATGGGATGATATATTGCTCTGTCGTTATAAACCACTACAACATCCGATTCGTTCCCGTCTGGTTTCTGCTCTTCGTTTTTAAGTTCCCGAAGCTGCAGGTTGAGGTAAGAGCAGAGTACGCCAAGCTGTTTTATTATATGTGTAAAGAGTTTGTCATCCGGCCCTGAACCCATCTGCAGGTCTTTTAACATCTCGGCCGGAATCTCCTCCAGTATCTCATCACAGCTGTGCCCCAGGCCAAGAGCCTTGGCAAGCAGGTTTCCGACATAGACCGTTTCCTGGATAATCTTGTCATTTGCAGAAGTTACCTTGAGGATCCGTTCAGGGTCATGATGATTCATGATCGCCATTGTTACTGAGGGCGGAAAATTCCAGTTTGAAGTGAGATAATATCCCAGATCTGCATGTGTAAACCCCATCAACGTCTCTTCCGCCTCATGAAAGGCACAGACATCACCCATCGTCCTGTCAAGCAGTCGGGGAAAAACGCTATCGAAATCGTTATCAAGCGGGATTTTACCGAAATCATGGAGAAGCCCTGCCATAAAAGCGAGTTCAGGCCTCTGCATGTGGCAGTCTATGCAGATCTTCTCTGCAATAAGTCCCACAGTCAGAGAGTGAAGCCAAAACTCACGTCTTCCAAATCCCCTGTTCCTGTAAATTTCCGGAGAAAGATCGATCAGTGACAGACAAGCCATTATGCTCCGGGTTTCCCTGAAACCAAGTCGTACGACCGCCTCCTTGATATCAGTAATGCGGCCGTGCCTTCTGGCAAACTGCACGGTATTGGCAATCTTGAGAATTGTAGAAGAAACTGCGGGGTCAGTCGAGATGCATTTTGATAACTCGAGCGTACACCCGACATCCGATTCTATTATGTCCATTGCCTTGACTACGGTAAAGGGAAAACCCCAGTTCTTGTAAAGAGATTTCCCGATATCCTGCATTTTTCTATCAACAGGGATCGAATGGTCAAACAGATGTTCTGCAATGATCCGGTTCTGATCGCTTAGAGGATTCTTCTCGGCAGCCGGTTCAGTTTTTGATACAAGCGATTCAATTCTGGCCAGTAATTCCGAAAAGGCAAACGGATATCCCATAGTGGACAGTTTTCCGTGATCATCATGCCGAATCTGATCCAGCATCTCAGCAGTCACCCTCTGGACCAGGGGATTAGGAACTTTTGTGGTTATCAGAAGAGTGGATATATGATGTGTCCGCTGGGATTTCTGCAGACGTTCGGCAATGAGTATATCTTTGGGATTGTCACAGGAAAGATCGGCTATAACCAGTTTTGGGAGCATCTGGCTTGCCTTGATGGTAGCCTGGCTTGATGAGTTGGCCTGAATAACCTGATAATTACACTGAATCAGGCCCACTGTCAGGATATCACGGACTTTCTCCCTTGG
>CAYLVN010000594.1:0-1829 GCA_964387115.1 uncultured Fibrobacter sp. | reverse complement strand
AGTGAATCCAGAGTGATGGCACGGCTTCCATCTGACATCTCAGTGATTTTGCGCACAGGCCAGTAAAGTGGAGTACCCTCGAGAATGACATAACCATCGGAAGTATCGATGGATTCAGGCAGAGCGACTGTGACCGAGGCCGGCTTTTCCAGATAATTATCTTTTATCATCAGCCGCTCAGTCTCAACAGTAACCCCAAGATCGAGGACTCTGGTGAGATCGAGGTGATTACGTGCAAAGAGATTATAACTACCCTTGACAATTGAATCGAAAGAATAGAACCCGTCAGTGTCAGTCTCGCTCTGATATACCCTTGCGCCTGTACTTTTCAACGGATTATAGGCCGAAGGCATCAGCATGACCTCTACACCTTCACCGGCTTTTCCGTCTTTGTCCAGGATCCGGCCGTCAACTGTCGCGATAACCTCAGAAGAGCTTCCGCCATCAACCAGTTTATTATCTGTGCACATTATAAAGAAGGCCGCACATAAGAGCAGAATGCGTTCAATAGTTCTCTTCATATTATTTCTCACCTGTACTATTGGTATCTGTAAGCGGGAAAATCTGGAAATTCACCTGTATAACCCGGTCAACATCCGAATCCTGCTTTACAAGATTGACAAGCTCCGCCCGGAGAGCATCGACCTTATGCCTTATGGACTCATACCCCTGCTGTGAAACACTCAGAGTAAGAGAGGAAAAAGTCCTGTCCCTCTTCCCGAAACGGTACAGGGCATCTTTTGCAATGTCAAGAGTATTGAGAACGAAATTGTTGATCACTACAGAATCGGTATCGTGACCGGTTGATATATGATTTTCTGTAAGACGGTAATGACCGGTTTTCTCTTCCTTCTTTATAAGCTTGAGCTTTTCCAGAACGCGGATGGCTTTTTTGGCCTCAGCAGCAGAGATATGAGGGATGAGCATTTTGGAAAGTTTATAATAATCTCCATCAAATTCATAATAGTTGAGAACCGCACGGATAGCCGAGTAGTACCATTTATCATAAAACGCATACTCATCCGGCTCAACAGTGCGCACCCGTCCCTTTTTAAATGCAACCATTTTCCCGAAATATGCTTTTTTCTCATCGTGGTTCTCAGACTGATTGTAATGAACCATCAGATCAAAATACCGGGCTTCCCGTTTTTTTAACTGAAACACATCTGCTATCTTTTCGATAAAACGGTCCGGAAGATTGCAGGAGCCATTAAGTACCTGGGAGAGAAAACCGGCCGACTTGAAACCCACGACTTCAGCAATATACCTGTAGGAGATCGGCTGCCCTGCTGACTTGAGACTCGCAGATCTGTCTTTGAGAAATTTTCTGTAATCTGTATAATCAAAGATTTCTATCATCTGTTAATTACTTTCCAATTCCCTTGAAATCTGAATCTTTATAGGCGCCCTTATAAGATACCCTTACAGTGTTCCGGACGCAACCTGTTTTTAGGGAATTCGTTTAGAAGCAAGCATTGTAATTTAACGTTATACACCCTTAACCCATTGTGTTTTTTGATGTTACATTTCTACCTGTTTATAATAGCAGCGATTAAATACCTGACCTGATGGTTATGTGGTCTCCGGTGTTTTTTATGTAAGAATAAAGAAATTTTGGAAGAGGGTGTCCCCTGTACAAGTAATTATCAGGAACTAAGATCTTTGGGAAGAGGGTGCCCCCGTATAAGTAATTATCAGGAATTAAGATCTTTTGGGAGAAGGTGTCACCCGTACAGGTAATTATCAGGAATTAAGATTTTTGGAAGAGGGTGCCCCCTCTTTCGATCAAGCCCGTCGAAGACGCCGGTCTTGCTCTATCACCCCTTGTT
>CAYLVN010000593.1:0-1831 GCA_964387115.1 uncultured Fibrobacter sp. | reverse complement strand
TCTCTTGATGATCAGATCTTCTCTCCTGAGAATGGAATGCTTGGTATTTATGAACCTGCTAATTTTCTCCAGAGAGCAGGGGGGTACCTCTATGCACTGGAAGAGCTTGATACAAATAAGAATCCGGTCATTTTTGTTCACGGTATAGGAGGAACCCCCCGGGAATTCAAATACATGGTGGAGAAAATTGACCGGTCCCGTTATGAACCGCTTTTTTTCTATTATCCATCCGGTGAGCGGCTTCAGATGGTTGCCGACATAATGTATGAAATCTTCCTCTCACAGCGGGTATTTGACATGAGGAGAAGAAACGTAATTATCTGCGCACACAGCATGGGCGGTATAGTTTCGCGTGCGGCTATCAATCGATATGTTTTGGATGGTAAAGAGGAGTTTCTGAAAGCTTTTATCAGCTTTGCTACTCCTTATGGCGGGAACCAGTCTGCTGCTTCAGGTGTGAATCAGGCTCCACTGGTCATTCCTGCATGGAAAGATATCGCTTCAGGAAGTACCTTTATTTCAAGCCTGTATGCAACCAGACTTCCTCAGGAAATCCCATTTTATCTTTTCTTTGCTTACCGTTCACCAAAACTCCTGAAAATAGGGGAGAACAGCGACGGGACTATTGATCTGAAAAGTCAGCTCTATTCACCGGCTCAGTTTTCTGCAAGTGCAGTCTTGGGGTTCGATGAAACACATACAAGTATTCTCAGTTGCGATGAAGCTATTAACAGGCTAAATCAGATACTTGCAGGAATCTGACATCCTGACTTCATTATACCGCTTCTGTGGCTTTCTGTAAATGTGTGACTATTTGATGTCAACTCTGGCAGTCTAAAGGTTATTGTTTCCTTTTACTGTAAGGGAGTAGACTCTGTGTAACAAGTATGTTAAATGATTCCCGACCAGGCTATTGTTCGTGGTATCACCTGTACAGCCGGATCCCAATTCGAGTTGTCTGCTGAGAAGCTGACATACACAAACTCCTCATCCGGATCAACGTATAATGCCAGCCAGCCAGTGCCTTCATGATTATAGCAGCTTCTGGACACTGTTGGCCCGTCACAATAAAATCCCCAGCCAAGGCCGTGTCTGTACTTTTTACAGTTTGTACCCCAGTGGAACGAGGGAACATCTTCAAGCTGATTGCGGGTCATTGCTTCAACAGTTTTACGGCCAAGAACTCTAACCCCGTCTAACGTGCCTCCATTAAGGAAACATTGTCCGAGACGGAATAGATCATAAAGAGTAGAATATATTCCTCCAGCTGAAGCAGACGGACGGTTTTTTAATCGTGTCCTGCTTTTTGAAATTTTCTCTGCATCCAGATCTGTTCTGATACACACCTCATTCTCCATCTCTTTTGGGACCTCCAGGAATGTCTTTTCCAGACCGAGAGGTTTGAAGATCTGCTGTTCTAAAAAATCATTATAATGGCAGCCCGAAACACGGCTTATCACTTCACCCAGAATAATAAACCCAAGAGAACAGTAATTCCATTTTTCTCCGGGGCGGTTCTGAACCGGACCGGAGAGTATCACCTTTATCCAGTTATCTGTGTCAAGCAAGCCGAACCAGTCTACCGGATATGGCTCCTGAAAATACCCCGGATCTGCAGGAAGGCCAGATGTGTGGGTGAGAAGGTTCCAAAGATTGATTGTGCCATGCTGTTGATTTCTGAACTCCGGTAAGATGTCGCTGACTGGTTGTTCAAGCCAGAGCTTTCCATCTTCTACAAGTTTCATAACTGCTGCTGCGGTGAATACTTTTGTGATCGAGGCTATTCTTTTTATCGAGTCGACTTTAATCCGTGGAGAATTCTCTTTATGGT
>CAYLVN010000592.1:0-1831 GCA_964387115.1 uncultured Fibrobacter sp. | reverse complement strand
AGAATTCTGCCGAAAATGCTTCTTAGAAACAGTCCGATAAAAAACAGTACCGGGAGAAACTCTACAGCATGAGATCCGTTTTCTTCGGTTTTTCTGGAGGGAGGAGGAAGCGGTTCACCCCTTATCACATCCATCATCGAGTTTATGCCAGCCTCAATTCCCTCAAAGTAGTTTTCCTGCTTGAATCTGGGTACTATCTGTTCATCGATTATTCTTTTGCTTGTAAAGTCGGTTAGAGCACCCTCGAGACCATACCCGACTTCGATTCTAACCTGACGGTCATCTTTGGCCACAAGCAGAATCGCACCGTCATCTATTCCTTTTCGTCCAGCCTTTACGGCATCGGCAAGGCGGATGGAATACTGCTCGATTGCTTCGGGTGATGTAGTGGGCACTATGACAACTATGATCTGGCTTCCTTTGATTTTTTCAAATTCCCGAAGAGAAGACTCCAGGGCTGCTTTCTCTTCGGATGAAAGAGTGCCGGTCTGGTCGGTGACATAAGATTTTATTTCCGGCAGCGGTGCCTGAGAAAATGCCGGAAATAATGAAAACAGAACAAAAAAGAAGCAGTAAAGAAACCAGCTCTTACGTATGTTTCTCAAAATTTCTGCTTTTTGCTCCACTGATGTTATTTCCTATTTGCCAAAATCTACAGGTGGCGGTCTGGTAATATCTTCCTCGTTCTGCACTGTGAAGTTAGGTTTCGGTGACATCCCTATTATTTTTGCGGTTATGGCAGTGGGAAGTGAACGGACTGTTGTGTTAAATTCCTTTACCGATTGAATGTAGCGGTTCCGGGCAACGGCTATCCGGTTTTCGGTTCCCTCCAGTTGAGCCTGCAGAGCCTGAAATGAGGCATCGGCTTTCAGCTGAGGGTAATTTTCTGCTACTGCGAGGAGTCGAGACAATGCCCCGGTCATCTCGTTTTGTGCTTTCAGGAATTTGTTGAAAGCCTCTTGATCGTTGATAAGTTCAGGCGTAGCTTTTATTGAACCAACCTGAGCACGGGCTTTGGTTACTTCAGTAAGTACTTTTTCCTCATGCGCGGCATAGCCTTTTACAGTTTGTACAAGGTTGGGAATCAGGTCCGCACGGCGCTGATACTGGTTAAGCACCTCTGACCAGTTTGCCTTAACGTCCTCATCAAGGCGTTGAAGTTTGTTGTAACCGCATCCACTTAGAAATAGTAGAAAGAGGGGGAACAGGAAAATTGATTTGTGTGTTGAAAACATTTTCGCTCCTATTAAGGTTGAAGGATCTAATCATAATATAATAGATCGCATGTTGTGCTCAATTCGTTACCGGAAAGGCCTTTTGAGCAGTATTCAGCCTGGCCGGTGGGGATTGATTGATTTCAAAAATGAAGGAGGCTTTTGTTCTCTGCACTGAGTGATCTTCGACTTGTGGCCTGTGTCCACCCCAGAGATGACTTAGTGCCAGGACCCAAAGTTCCTGTTTCATCTCAGGGGTGAGATAGTGACAATGCTAAATTGACCAGTTCACCTCTGGGATGGAAGAGTAACTTAACAGGTTAATTCACAAATTCACCTTTGGGGTATTTGAAGAGAACGGAAAAATTTCCAATCTTAGGATGACAACAACTTTAACTAAACTCGATACAGGATCAACAAATCTCAACCTTATGTTATGTCAGAATTTTAGCAGGGCAAAGAAAGATTAATTGTGAATGAAGGTGAAGGACATTTCTTGAAGAAATCGCAATTGAAAGAGGATAAATCTCGTTTAAATGAAACCTGCAGAACCCGGTACATCCCCTTTACGAGCAAACCATCTCTTTGAGCAAATCCAGTCCAACTATTCTGCTGCT
>CAYLVN010000591.1:0-1835 GCA_964387115.1 uncultured Fibrobacter sp. | reverse complement strand
TGGAAAATTTATTTCCGGCTTGAAGGCAAAGGGTATTGAACTTGACAGGAAAAGCCTGGCTCATCTGGCTCTTCATGAACCAGATGCATTCAAGGTACTTGTTGAAACAGTCAAGGTCTGAGTATTCTTAATCAAACCAGATAATATATACCGCTCATATGGTGACACCGTTTCATAAAACAGGTGAACTATGAGTGGGTATTTATTTTTTGATTGTTTCTGACGGTTTTTTTCTGTTTTCAGTCAAACTCTGGAAATAATTTTCCAGAATACGTTGAAGGAACAAATGACATCTGATAATAACGGCATAAACAGTGCGGTCTCTTCTCTGGACCGGATTCGCCGTGAAGCTGAAGCGGAACTTCTGTCGGTTTGTGATGAAGCAACGGCTGAGAGCTTCCGTATAAAATACCTGGGTAAAAAGGGACTTCTGCGCGAGCTTCTAAAAAACGTCAAGGACATTCCTGAAGAGCAGCGCAGAGAGTACGGGGCTGCTGCAAATCAGCTTCGTGCCGATATCGAGCAGAAATTCGATGCGGCACCCTGGGGCAAAATAGAGCAGAAAACAGCCGAATCGTTCGATCCTGGAATGCCAGGATTTCCCTTTCCCCACGGCAGCATTCATCCACTGATCCATATTCGCAATCAGATCCGTGATATTTTCCTCAGTATGGGTTTTACAATTTCATACGGGCCCGATATTGAAAGTGATTACTATAATTTTGAGGCATTGAATACTCCTAAGCACCATCCTGCCCGTGATATGCAGGATACTTTTTACATTTCAGAATCGGTTCTTCTTCGCACACATACTTCACCGGTTCAAATACGGGTGATGGAAAAGCAGAAACCTCCTATTCGCAGCATAATGCCGGGGCGGGTTTACAGAAACGAGGAGATCAGTGCAAGAAGCTACTGCCTCTTTCATCAGATTGAGGGACTTTATGTTGATGAGGGAGTGAGCTTTGCGGATCTGAAAGGAACTCTACTTGCTTTTGCAAGGAGATTCTTTGATGAAAAGACCAAAATTAAAATTCGTCCCAGCTTTTTCCCGTTCACAGAGCCCAGCGTCGAAATAGATGTGGAATGTTTCCTGTGCAAAGGGGCCGGGTGCAGCATCTGCAAACGGAGCGGATGGCTTGAGATACTCGGGGCCGGAATGGTTCATCCTAACGTTTTCAAGAGCGTTGGTGTTGACAGCGAAAAATATACCGGATTTGCATTTGGAATGGGCCTTGAAAGAATTGCGTTGCTTAAGTTAGGTATTGATGATATTCGCCTTTTTTACGAAAATGACGTGCGCTTTTTAAATCAGTTCTGATTCTAATTTAACAGATACATCATCTATGAAAATTGTATATAGCTGGTTGAAAGATTTTGTCGATATTGATGTGCCGGTGGAAGAGCTTGCCGACGCGCTTACCGCTGCCGGTCTGGAAGTGGCTTCCATTCAGAAATTCAGCATTCCTGAAGGTGTCAGAGTTGCCAGAATCATTGAACGTGAAAAACATCCCGGTGCCGACAAACTCTCGGTTTGTAAAGTTGATGCCGGTGGCCCGGAGCCCCTGACTATCGTTTGCGGTGCACCAAACGCCAGGGCCGGCCTGTTAACAGCTCTTGCCACTATAGGAACCACCCTGGGGCCCGATTTTACAATAAAAAAAGCAAAACTGCGCGGTGTTGAATCTTCTGGAATGCTCTGTTCGCAAAGGGAACTGGGCCTCTCAGAGGAGCATGACGGCATAATGGAACTCCCTGAAGATTTCAAAGTGGGTGAGAAGCTGTCGGCTTATTATCCTGATGATTCCATCGTTGAAATTGAGATCACTCCTGAC
>CAYLVN010000590.1:0-1838 GCA_964387115.1 uncultured Fibrobacter sp. | reverse complement strand
AAATTCTTGATTTCTCCAGGGCGATGCCCTTCGCTGGATTAGTTCAGCCTTTCAGGCTGGTAAGGAACTCTCGACTCTTAACTCTCGACTCTAACTCTTAACTCTTAACTTGCGACTTGCGACTTCCAAAGCTGCATTCCTTAAATCGACAGGCCGCAGGTATCCTTTCTTTGCGCTTCTAACCGGACTATCTTCGGGGGCAAGTACAAATCCGTGGGTCTCCTCTCTTCCGGGACCCGCATGAGCCCCGTTTTCAAGTGGAAAGCTGATAGGATCTCCCCGTGCTCTCCAGCCCAGAATCAGCAGATCGCCTGAGAATCTGTTTTTTGCCAGCGTTATAAGGTCGTCTGCAATCTCGTCTGAAAATGGATGATTCTCTCCTGAAACCATCACTGCGTCTTCGGGAAGCCTGAACAGCCCTTCAGCTGTAAACACCTTAACTTTTTTAGAATCATCTATAAATATTACCGCCGGAATATGTGCTCTGAGGACAAGCTCAAGTGCGAGCTCTTTTTTCCTGGACAGATCTTTTCTGCTGAGGTAGATGTGCCCTATCGGCCCTACAGCAGTGATCATTGCCGAATGAAGCGTATCTCTTGTTTTAACCTTGAAATGCCTTAACAGTTGTTTTCCAAGATAGACAATTCTCTCAAACTGAATTCCTGTATCGGCATGAGGTGAATTCTGACTGGTCTCACTGGGATTAATGATTTCAGAAACAGCCTGGCTTACCGGCTTTCCAAACAGCTTTGAATAAGGGATCGTTTGTTCCTGGCCGTGATCAGAGTAGATCCATAAAGAATAGCGGCGGTTCTTTGATCTTTGTGAAGCGCACCAGATACGTCTGATCGAATCATCTATTCCCTTCAGGGTCCAGTGAGCAAAACGGCTCGATGGTCCCCTGCGGTGCGACTGTTCATCGTAGCCAAGAAAATTGCAGTGAATTACCGGCACCCCCCGGCTGCAATCTACACTCACCCCGGCCACAATAAGCTCTCTTAAGAGCACACAGATCCCCACACGCGTGGGAAGAAAATTGAGTTCACTTAAAAAATTCTCTCTGGAAATGATCCCCCGCAGAAGATCGATTACAGCCAGGCCGCATTCTATCACCAGAAGCACTGCAAGTCTCAAAAACATGAACCAGTGCCTTATTATAAAAAACAGGACATTTAAAGGGTGCTTAAGAAACCAGTATGATCCAAAACCGATGCTTGTGGCACAGAAAGAAGCTTTCGCGGCTCCTCCGGTGAAACAGTTCGAATAGGCACTCCCTCCTTTTAAAAGCCCCTCTCCCTTGCTTTCCAGTTCTCTCTGGATACGACCGGCAAAACGTGATGAGAGCATGGTGAAAAACTGCCTGGAGTCCCGGTCGATAAAACCGAATGACGGCACAGCGCATTTCACGCCGTAAAAAATTTCTGCCTGTACCGCAGGAGTACTGGAGGGCAGCCCGGAATAAAAAGAGTGCAGCTGGTAGCTTTTTTTTCTGATCAGCTTCTGCATAAACGGCATCTTACCGGCACTGATTGCTTTTTGAAGCTGACTGCGTGCCAGACCGTCTATTTGAATCAGAATAAGTCCTTGTTTTTTTTCGGTTTTTTCCGGTTTGGGGCATTTTCGTTTTAATGATCTGAGGGCGCCGGGAGTTTTAAACAGGCTTTTCAGGGGTACCATAATGAAAGGCGTAGATCAAAAGTGATGCCAGATGGCTCTTAAAGGTGTTGAATTGCGGTTTAATTTTTTTTATAAGTGTGCCCCCACTACAAGTAATAAGCAGGAATGAAGATTTTCTGGAAGAGGGGGCCCCCTCTTTCGCTCAAGCCCGTCGAAGACGC
>CAYLVN010000589.1:0-1840 GCA_964387115.1 uncultured Fibrobacter sp. | reverse complement strand
CTTCATGAGATCCACCATGGGGTAATGACTTCTGAACTGTTCATAACAGCGGGTCTGCATCTCTTTCCGCATCGGCTCATTGTTGAGCATGTCAAGGCAGGTTTCAACCAGCCGCTCGTATGGTGAGAGGCAGAGATCGATTTTGCTGTACGGGTTACTCGATGATTCCTCGGAAATGGTGAAGATGCCATTGTTTAACAGGTAAGAAATTCTTACGGCTTCGAAAATATTTACCGGATAATAGTGGATATTAAGAACAATTTTTGATTGTGCTATTGCAAGGTCTCTTTCCTGTCCGTAGATTCCGAAAAGTGATTTGACTTTTACACCCCGGCTATCTAAGCTATCAAGAGTTTCTTTTCTTCTTTGCCCGATGCTTCCGTAAAAGAGTACATCATGCAGTGCCGGAAGATTCTTTGGAATCTGTTCAAGGTTTTGGTGATAACCTATGGGGACATGAACAGGTTTTAACCCCTTGTTTTCAAGAAAAGAGATGTTTTCCGGAGAGTAATCCCAGATCGCGGCGGCGTCTCCCAGGAAATCATTTAAATAGTGAACGTCAAGATTTGGATTTCCACTGAGTTGCTCGAGCTGGTAGGGAATGTAGCGAATACCTTTAAGTACAGAGAGATCTCTGATAAGATTTCCACCAAGGATAATGTTGGTCTTCTCAGTTGAGAGATCGTTTATTGTGGTGTCGCAATCGATTCCAAGATCGCGCAGGGAAGAGCTGAGGAGAACTGCAAGTTCCAGAAAACAGTAAGCGTGTTTATAACCCGGCGGACTGATTATGCAGATGCGAAATCTTTCCATGAACTAATAATACATACTAAAAAGATACGGTTCAAGCATCTAAAACATCGTTTTTCAATAAAATGATTTTTTTTAAAAAATGTGCTAAAGTTTTTGTAAAAACATCCGATAAAATTAATGGGGCTGAGAGCAGCCCCAAAAAAGCAGAAAAAAAGAAGTGGTCTCCGGGCGGTAAGGGAAGCACTGCGCGGAAGACACGGAAGTCTTAAACAACACACAAGGGAGGGCCCCATGATCGGTGGCGTAAACACTTCAACATCCAGGTTGGCCAGTGCCTACAATATCGGCTCAGAGCAGTTAAACGCTACACTTACCAAAATCGCTACTGGAAAGAAATTCCAGAATGCAGCCGAAGATCTCCTGGGATACCTGAAATCATCAAAGCTCAAGGTCGATATCAGTGGTTATCAGCAGGTCAAGCAGGACCTTACCGAAGTGAAGGCCTTCACATCTGCAGCTGTTCAGGCCGGAAGCGATATGTATGAAAAACTGACTGAAATGAAGAATCTGGCTGCCAAATACGATGTAGAAAATACCAAAGCAGTTAAAGATCAGGACAAACTTGACCAGTTAACAGCCGATTTTGATGCTCTTAAGGCTGAAGTGCAATCGATCGTAGATAACACCAAAGTTGACGGAAAATCACTTACTGGGACTACCGAGATCACATCTGTAGCGCTTAATCCGGATGGAACCGATCCTCTAAGTATTAAATTCACTGCCGATTTTACAGGAATAAGTACACTGGCTATCACCGGTGGAGCTGCCGGGGTAACTACAGAAATGACTGAAGCTCTTACCTATCTTACTGAGTCAAGAACGTTTGATAATATTGTCGATCAGCAGGTTAAACTGGCCGATACCATCATCGCCAGCAAGCAGGCTGTAGATCAACTTGTCTCGGGAATAGATGAGGCAGAAGAGATGAGTAAGGCGATTGATCAGCAGGTTCGTCAGCAGGCGGCTATTTCTATGCTGGCACAGGCTAATCAGTCACGCCAGTCAGTAATGCAGTTGTACATGTAAT
>CAYLVN010000588.1:0-1843 GCA_964387115.1 uncultured Fibrobacter sp. | reverse complement strand
TGGATCCATCCCTTGCTTCCCTTACGTTCGGCTTTTATCTTATGCTAAGTTATTTTAGCCTTTTTCACTAAAACAGGACAGAGTACATGAAAATGAGCAGAAAAATATGCGCAAACCTCGGTATGTTGTTGCTTCTCTCGGGTGCTTTATATTTCCCGGACGCCCAGGTTTTGCGTGGGAAGGTAATCGATAAATCCGGAAACGGGATCGCAGGTGCTTCTGTCGAACTGGTTAATGCTGTATTGTCTACCCAGTCGGGAGCTGATGGCAGCTTCAGCATCTCAGTACCTATCAGTGCAAAGCCGTTTCTGATTAAAAAAAGGCAACCGGCACCACTGCTGAGAGGAAAATCACTCTACTTTTCTGTCGATGTGTCTAAAAATGTCAAGGTGAGTATTTACACAATCGACGGGAAATTTCTTTACCATGTGATCAACAGTAAATTGGTACCCGGTTTCTACAATCTGAACCTGTTCAAACAATCACTAAAGCCCAATGTCTATGCTCTTAAGGTACAGATAGGGACCGAGTATACACAATTCAGGCTGCCTGTACTCAGTGGAGTGACAATGTCCGGTGCGACGATTAAAAACAGGTCTGTCAACGAGAGCACAGGCAGTTTGCAGAAGAGTCTGATCGTAATAGACTCCCTTAATGTTTCAAAACCCGGTTACACTGCTGCCTCTATGCCCATAAAGTCTTATGATGATTCTGTGACCATAACACTTGAACCTTATACAGCATCATACCACCTCAACCCGCCAAATCAATGTTATAACCGCTTTTTCGTTCAGGGGTGTGTAGAAGGCGATCCCAATTCTGCCTGCGGGGGAAAATGCAGGGTGGCAAACTCCTGCAGTCCGCCGGAAGACCCAAGCAAGTCCAACCTGCCCAAGACATTTATCTGCCCCAGATTCATGCTTTTCAGCACGGAGATGCTGCAGGCGGCGCTCGATGATGCCAGGGCTTACGGGTGGGGGACAGAAAGTTCGCCTTTTAATTACGGTGTAGTTGGACATGATGCAGATGTTGGAGGAGTTGATGATGGGCAAAGCAGTTGCTGTCAATGTTATCAGATCGTGTTTGAAGAACCAGAGCCGAGTTCTCCAAAATTCCCTGAACTACCTAACCCCAAGCCCCTGATAGTTCAGAGCTTCAACACTCAGGCCAGCGGCCCACTGGGATTTGATGTATTCATGGGTGCCGGAGGATACGGGGCATTCAATTCCTGCTACAATGATCCTGCTTTCGGAAGTACGACAAAATTTGATGAATTTATTTACGATCAATACCCCTACCAGAATCCGGGCTCGGGGGGTATCTCTTTTTTGAGGTACCCTGAGGAGTGTCTGGATGGTTGGCCACCTACCGTTGCCGGTATTCAGTCATCGGCCTGTCAGGAGAAAATCGAGCAGATGTGCAATCAGGCATTGGTGAATTCCAACCCGCAGGTGACAGAGGATACCAGACGCTCATGTATCGAGACTAATAAGGTGGTATCACTTTATCATCAGAACTGGAAAGTGATGGTAAAACGAGTACGCTGTCCGGAGAATCTTACCCGGGTCACCGGATGCCGACTGAAGGAGGATCACCTTCCTCTCCCTGACCCGACAGTTCAAACCCCAGAGGATGCTGCTGCAAACGGGACATTCAGGTCAGGGTACCATACTACCACGATGCAGGACTGCTGCAAACCGACATGTGCCTGGGCTGACCATGTAGTAGATAAAAACCTCCCGGCAGACGGGGAGTGGAACTCGTTTTACTCTTGTGACAAGAACGGGATACCGATTACGGCTGAGTAAGTATGTAGTTGCTTATGATATTATGGTTTCTCGGT
>CAYLVN010000587.1:0-1845 GCA_964387115.1 uncultured Fibrobacter sp. | reverse complement strand
GAATTGCATGGGAAACAAAATTTCCCATGCAATTGCAAACAGAAACTCAGAACCGCATAAAGAATTTCCAGGTTTCCGCAGGAATCCAGCTTCTTCTGGAGTCATCACCGGGTATTCCATCCATGGGGCCAGCCTGATGCTCACCATCAAAAGAGTAAAACACCACAGGATAGCCTTCTTTACATCCTTGAAATTCAAGCATCGTATGTGATCTGCTGCCGCTAGTGGCAGTGGTTATTGTTGCAGGTATTGTACAGTCATTGTCTTCTGCACGAATCAGAACACAATATTTTCCGCCCTCTTTCCTGGCATCATCATGAATCCAACTGCAACTCTTATCACCGATACCGGTCGTACTCATATAAGCAATAGGTTTGTGCGCATTTTCTGGAAGGTAGATATTCCAGTTTGCAGGAGCATAGCATGCCACCGCGCGCAATTGATCCTGATGATTAAGCGAGAGTGAATTAGTAAACATTGCCCCATAACTGAACCCACAGCTGAAAACCCTGGTTGTATCAACACAGAGATTTTCTTTGAAAAGCTTAAGCATGTCATCAAAAAACTGATGGTCTTTTTCTCCCTGGTTCCACATCGCATTACCGTTGGTGACGATCCCGTTTGGAGCCACAAAAATACAGTCGGTTTTAGTACTGTCTGCAAGCCTTTTCAATTGATAGTATTTGTCATTTGCTACACCCTGCATGCTGCTTCCAAAACAGTGCATACCGAAAATCAAACGGTACGGATGATTCTTGTCGTAGTTTTGGGGAATATCTAAAATGTATTCACGGCTCAAACCGGCACTGGTGATCCGGTGGGTGCCGGATTTCAGAGATGAGAGATCCTTTCCGCATCCGCAGCTGCCTACAGAACCCTGTTTGATTGAATCCAGTACAATGTTTAACATCGGATTTTGATATGAAGATATAACCACGCTCTTGGTCTCAAATCCACTGGCCTCCACCTTCACTGTATCGGAATCCTCAGTGACCTTTGCCAGCCTTGTGCCTGTACTGCCTGTAATTTTAATGTTTTGAGTACCAATGACATCCTTGGATCTTCCAACTGGTATATATGAGAACACCTTGACCTGTTTACCGGCTGAAACTTTTACTATCAGTAGTTTTGATGATTTAATACCATTACCAATATCCAGATGATATGTCCCGGCTCCAACAGACGGGATTACTTCTGATTTCAACAGCGTACCCTTTACATCATGAATAACAATGCTTACTGATGAAGATCTGGTCAACGCAAGTTGAACGACACCATTTTTAAAACTTATCTGTTCGATTTGAGGAACTATTGCCGGCAGGGAAACTGCAACTGTCCTCACGAATGAGAAACTGCCGTCCAAACCGGTTGTATCCTTTAAATTCTGGCCTACAAGAGTCACAACAGCACCCGATACCGGTTGACTGATCGAATTTGTAACCGATCCCTTTAGATTGAGTTCCTGGGCTGATGCTGTCAAACATAGAGACAACACGAGACCGAAAGAGACAATTTTTAACATAATCCCCCCATATTAAATGTAAAACTGATCTTAATCGGACGTACTAAGGTGACCCATAATGCCAAAATAAGATTAAAACAGTATACCCTGCAGGTATTTCATTCGTTCATGGATATATAGACGTACCTGTTTAGAGTACCCTTTAGCCATTTCAAATTAATATAAGGAAATATCAGGTCATTATGAGTGCATGCAGACAATCCGCAGGTGAGGGACGGACTGTTTTTTTCTCTCCTCATCCTTTTTCATGGAACAAAATTTGCAGTTCTTTGGCATCTAAACCCCATTCACCGGAGGTTAGATATGCCACGCATGGCCCGTAT
>CAYLVN010000586.1:0-1847 GCA_964387115.1 uncultured Fibrobacter sp. | reverse complement strand
AATATGATTGTACATACAATCGTACTCTCAATCAAGTGGATAATGCTTACCCACAAGTAGTATTTTGCTTTTGAGCGGATTATTACTGCTGAAGTGTCTATTTAACCGCACAGATCCAGGGAGCATTTTATGAACTACCGGTCTTTTAGCGTTGTGATACTGACGGCCCTTTTTTTCGGCGGCTGCTATACACGGCTTTCATCTCTTGATTCCTTCGATGAGGCGCCGGGTAACGCTCCCGAGGCCTCTGACAGTGCATCTGCAGACGGCGGCAACGTTGTAGATACTGTGGTGGTACGCGACAGGGAAACTTGTGTCTGGGAAAGAAACCTTCTTGGGTATCCTCAACTGAGATGTTATAAATCCAACTATCATAGTGACTGGTTTTACTACAACCGGTCTCCATGGTGGTATAGAAACGATCCCTACTGGTATGATTATAACCGCTGTCCCCGGTACTACTATTTCGACCGCGATTGCGGCTGCTGCAGGTATTACAATGGAAGTTTCTACCCCTACAATAGGGGAAGTTCAGGTGGAAGCTCAAGTACGATTACTCCAGGAGCCCCGCCGCGCGAACGTTCCAGGGGGGTTCCATCCGGCTCGGTAACCGAGTCCGCACCTGAAGAGCAGTTGAAAAAGTCAGGTGAAACTGCACCTGTAAAAGAAGAACCGAAAAGTTCTGTAGCACCAAGGACAAGGAACAGAAGCTCTGGAGTCCCAAGTTCGGGCGCAACACAAATAGAGACTCCGGCAAAAGAGGCGCAGAAGAAAGTCATTTCAGACGTTCCTCAACAAAGGGTCGTTGATGATCAAAAGGGTCAAGCTCCGCAGCCTGCTCCGGATAATGATAAGCCGGCCACGGATGTCAGAAGAAGAAACTCGAGGAGTTGGTAATGAAAAAAGCATCTTTTTTATCCGCAATTCTGGTTGTGACTTCCTTCGGGGTGATTTCTGCCCAGGATGAAGCTGATATCCGTTTTGTTCACCAGAATGGTTTTGGCGTGCGGGCATACTCCATGGCCAATAATTACGTGGCATTGTCAAATGATCTCTCCGGACTCTACTGGAATCCGGCAGCCATGTCTTTCTCACCTGTCCGGGAGTTTCAGATCGGGCTTGACGGGCACAGGCTCAATGCCGAATCTTCTTTTTTCGGTAATGAAGAGATTGAGAAACTGCACAGGTTCAAATTGACATCTGCGGGCCTGATGTTTGCCGTTCCGGCATCGCAGGGCGGGCTCTCTTTTGCTCTCGCGTATTCTAATCCGGTGATCTTCGATGATGTCTCCGCTTTTTCAGGGAATTATTCAGAATCAGGAGACAGAGTCTATTCTGAGAATCTTTTAAAGATTTCCGGAGGCCTCAGATATTTCACAGGGGGTTTTGGAATTCAGGTTATGCCTTCCCTGGCTGCAGGAATGGCAGTTTCTCTTGTCACAGGAAAAGAGAATTACAAAAATTTATTTTCCAAAGACAGAGAGGATTACTGGGGAACAGGGGAAGTGAATTCTGTGGCCAGGTATATAGGTTATGACTTGAGAGGCGGGCTGATGTATCAGACCGGAATGTTCGGTGCCGGATTGCGCATCTCCATCCCAAACATTTTAATTGCAACAGATAAAGGTACCGATTCTTACACAGATACTACTCTCAATTTCAAGACAAAAACAAAAATGACATCATCATACTCCGGAGCTGCTGGTGCAAGCCTGATTCTGCCGTTTCTGACTTTGTCAACAGAGTGCCGCGTGACTCTTCCGTTCGATTTTGTCTTCCCTTCAGAAAATATACCCTCTAACAGCCAGGCAGGATATTTTAAAGTCGGTGGAGGTGCGGGAGTAGAG
>CAYLVN010000585.1:1058-1854 GCA_964387115.1 uncultured Fibrobacter sp. | reverse complement strand
ACCAGGTTGCGCACGCCATTGCAAGAACTCATGGATGGTCCATCTCTCCTTCTGGGGAAACCGCGCTTAATCTCCTGGGAATCTCAACTCAGGTCCCATCAAAGTACATTTATTTCAGTGATGGTCCATCGAAAGATTATTTCTGGGAAACCGGCAGAATTTCTTTTATTAAACGTGCCATCAAAGAAACCAGCGCTCTCTCCCCCTCTTCCGCTCTCCTGGTTCAGGCAATCAAGGCACTCGGAGAAACGAACATCGATTCAGTGGTAATCAAAAAACTCAGAAACAGGCTCTCCGACAAAAATATCAAAACCGCTCTTCGTGAAGCCCGATATGTTACCGGCTGGGTTTATGAGGTGATCAAAAAAATCGGAGAAAAAGAGAAACACAATGGATAATGTTGCCCGTTTTTCCGTCCGGGAACGAAAAGAACTCTTTTTGGAAACTTCCCGAAAGCTTAATGTACATGAAGCGGTTATTGAAAAAGACTTCTGGGTAAGCTGGGTTCTTAATGCACTGTTCAGATCAGAGAACTGGGGCAGCAGAATGATTTTCAAAGGGGGAACCAGTTTATCAAAAGTGTTCGGCCTGATAAACAGATTTTCAGAAGATATCGACCTGATACTTGACTGGAGAGTATTGGGTTACACTGATGAGGACCTCTGGAAGGATCGCTCAAATACACAGAAAAATCGCTTCTCTGAAGAGGTAGCCCGGAAAAACAATGAGTATATAAAAGAACCTTTCATACCTGGTTTCAGGGCAGAACTGGAAGAAAGATTACAGGGCAGCATAA
>CAYLVN010000585.1:0-1048 GCA_964387115.1 uncultured Fibrobacter sp. | reverse complement strand
GCATAAGCCTTGAATTTCATGAAGAACCCGAAACCCATGTAATCTTTAATTACCCCCGTTCTTTTGATAGTGGATATATTCTGCCGCAGATTCGTCTGGAAATAGGGCCCCTTGCAGAATGGGTTCCCCACTCAACCCATGAAATATCCACTTTTGCCGCACAGGAATTCCCCGCATTATTTAAAACACCAGTTTGTACAGTAGAAGTTATCGATGCAGAGCGGACATTCTGGGAAAAAGCCACCATTCTTCATCAGCAGGCAATGCGAGGCAGAGTATCGCCCAGGTATTCACGTCACTATTACGATCTGGCACAGATGGCACTCAGTGAGATTAAGATAGAAGCCTTAAATAAGCTTGACCTGCTTAAAAACGTTGTTACTTTCAAAAAACAATTCTATCCTAGTAAGAGTGCGCAATATGATCTGGCTTCACCGGGAACTCTAAAATTGTTACCGTCTGAGGACCTGGTTAAGGAACTTGCGGATGACTATAAAAAAATGTCGGAAATGTTTTTCGGGGAGCCTCCCGCATTTGAAGCTATCCTTGACACTTTAAGTCAGCTTGAAAGAGAAATCAATAATAAAGAACAAGAAAGTTAATCAGATAAACAGGTTTTCCAATTTTCCGGTGGAGTTCACCATGGCGCTTAACCCTGTCGTTTACACTGAAAAAGTAATCGGTAATTTTCTCCGTTACCAGCTTACACGTCATCCTTTTACAGACCAGAATCTCTATGAACAGATGAAAAGGCTCCTGTCCCTTGAGGAGACACGCAACAGTTCTCTGCTTAAGGGCCCTTATATCAGTTTGTCAAAAGCATTCAGGCAGGGAAAAGCTGTCAGGGATCTGGTATCCGAAGGCATTTTTCATCCCCACATGGCGAACCTTGTCGATTACCAGCACCTTTACGGACACCAGGAGAAAGCGATACGTTCAATTTTTGAAGGGATGACGACCCTTATATCCACAGGAACCGGTTCAGGAAAAACGGAATGTTTTCTCTACCCTATTGTAAGCCATTGCTTAAATCTCAGGGACAGGAAAG
>CAYLVN010000584.1:0-1861 GCA_964387115.1 uncultured Fibrobacter sp. | reverse complement strand
TGCAACCGGAAAGCAGTTAACCTTCCGGCCATGTAGTGCAAAACGTTTAGGCAGATAATGATCGAGGATCCTGACACGCTCGAGTTCAAGCTGCTCGCGGAGTTCTTCATAGTGATATTTGCGCCTGTTTAATTCCTGTTCCTTGTCTTCTAATAATCGCTGAAGACTCTTGTCGGTTCCAGAATCAAAAAACAGGTTCATCTGCTGCTGCCGGATTTTGAGATCTTCTATCTCTTTTTCAATTTTCGAGATTGAAATCTGGTTGATGTATTCCGAAATTTCGCCCTGCCTGCTTAAAAATCGCTCCTGTTCAGTTTTTTTAGCGACCAGGAAATCATCCGATAATTCCTTCAATACCTGCTCTGTCAAATCATTTGCTCTTTTTACAACAAAATCCTTTACATCACCTTCAATCTCTTCCCAGATATCACGGGCCTTTTCGGTGTCACCATCACCGGCTATCGATTTGTTAAGGTCACTTGCGGGGATATGTTCAAGTGTTTTGCCAAGTTCACCGTTAATAACCGGTATCCTGACTGTCTTTACCCAATGGTGAAAAGTTTCCCTGAGTTCATTTACAGCTATCTCTTCAATTGTAAGCAGTAACAGAGCGGTTGCATTATCTGGTATTTCACCTTTTGTCACTTTCCATCTTGTGGCTTTCTGAAAACTGTCAGCACCCGGAAACCGCAATCTTGAGAAAGAGGCCAGTGTTTTATGCATCACAGGATGAGCAAGATGCATAAGTGTGGAATGCAATTCAGGGCGGAAAACCGGTCTGTTGCCCACAAATCTGATAAATATATCGGGGTTGAAAACAAGTGATCTGAGAGCGCCTTTTGCAGCCGGAGTATTATTTCTCAGAGTCTCATCGACAATCATCTCCCATTCACCCGGAACAGGCTGAGTGAGGATGAAATGGTCCTTACTATCCTCAGTCAGACGTGGCAAACCGTGCCCGATACTCATCGCGATTTCCAGGGTGTCTTTCAGGGCTTGTGGTGAGAAGTCAAGCTCTGATTTTAAAGCATCAAGCCTTTCAAGCTCCTTTTTTTCATCGGTGGTTTCTGAACCTTCAATTTTCTCGCTTATAGAAAGACGTTGGTCGCGGGGGAGGTCTGTAGTATTAACAGTGTTTTTAATGGAATTATCTAAAAATTTAATAACCTGGTTATCATCCATACCATCGATGAATTTCCGTTCAAAAGCGGTATCGAAAAGGTCCCCGATGGAGCCCAGGTCCTCTCTGATAGTATTTACTTTCCGGACAACATGGGAGAGAAAACGTAGATCCGCATCATCATCGCTTTCAAAATAGTGAATAATTACATCCCGTGGCTGCCCATGTCTGTCAAGTCGCCCGTTACGTTGTTCAAGTCTGGAGGGGTTCCAGGGCACATCATAGTGGAGCAGGAAACGGGCTGTCTCCTGCAGGTTCAAGCCTTCAGATGCTGCATCTGTTGCAATGAGTATTCTGACCGGATCATCGGGGTCATTAAAGCTGCGTTTGATCTCTTCCCTTTCACTGCTGTCCATTCCACCGTATAGAATCAGAATCGCTTTTTCATCATTGTATTCAGTTTTCAATCTGTTCTGGAGATAATCAAGAGTAGTCTTATACTCTGTAAATACTATCAATCTTTCATCTGCAACCCATGATTTGTCATTCCGTAAATGGCTATTGACAAAGCCGAGTAGAGCATTATAACGGCAGTCGTGAAGTGGCTCAGCAATACCGCTGCGATTTAAATTACACTGTTCCAGAGCGAAATTTACATTTCTTACCTCTGCATCAATACTGCCTGAAAACGGCTTCAGCCATGAACCCACTGTAGCAGCGGCAAACTGCATTCTGCTCTCG
>CAYLVN010000583.1:0-1869 GCA_964387115.1 uncultured Fibrobacter sp. | reverse complement strand
ATTAGAGGAGATAAGGTACAGCTCCAATCATTCGTGGACTGTCAGGATGAGAGATATTTTTAAGGGGCTGGCCAGGTCTGTTGAGCTTCGTGAGGATGACAGGAATTATTTTTGGATAAAGTACCAGAATTTAAAGCCGGAATAGGCATGAATAAAAAAAGAGTATCAATTTTTTTCGCTGCAGTTTGTCTTCTGTTCCTTTCCTCATTGTCTGCACAACACACAGGAGCAGGTACGTCCATATTCCCATATCTGGGAATTGACTATGACGGACATTCAGGGGCCATGGCAGGTGCATCGGTCGCGGTGCCAAACGGTGCCTATGGGGTTTTGACAAATCCCGCCGCAACTGCCTTTGTTAAAGGGAATCAGGTGTATATAGGTTACCGTTCCATAATGGATGGGGTGTGGGGTGGCCCGGTTGCATATTCTCGTAATATGGGTAAATACGGGGTGTTTACACTCAGTATGATCGGGGTCACAAGCGGTGATATTGATGTCGTAGAGGAGAAGAACGGAAATCCTGTATTTACCAATGAAACAGCTTCTGAAAATTTCCTTACCGGTGGACTATCGTGGGCCATGCCTGTAGGAGAGGAGCTCTCCCTTGGTCTTACCATTAAAGGTGTATATGACAGGTTAAGAATCCCCGGTAGCGATTACAGCGCAACTGGAATGGCTTTTGATGGCGGGGCATTCTACAGCATGTTGCGAGGCAGACTGACTGCCGGCGTTGTTGTCCGCAATGCGGGTTTCATGATCAGCAGTTCTGATGGAGAGGACTATGATCTGCCTGTCGTATTAGAAGCCGGTCTCTCTTATGTTCCCCGCTATATACCGTCGATGAGGCTTGCTCTTGATATTAACAAGGAGCTTGGGGATTATTTGAATTTTGAGCCCGGGGTGCAGCTCGATGTTTACAAGAAAACACTTTCTCTGATGCTGGGATATGCATTCAGTGAAAAAGATCTGCAGCAGAGATTCCGCTCGTTCAGCGGCAATCAGGATGATGATTACGTCAAGAGCAACTGGAACGCTCTATGTCTTGGGCTGGGCATAAATACAGACATTGACAGGATAAAGCTTCAGTTAGACTTTGCATTTCAGTTTAAATCTTCGAGTCTGCCACCGTCGATGCTGATTTCGGTTTTACTTGACTATTAAGTATCCAGGCTACACTGCTGAGGGTTCTCCAGGCTGGAACATATTCTGAGGCATTTCCAGGTATTTGAGATAGCCTTTAGCACGCGGGGTGTCCAGAGAGAGCAGTGCTTTCATGGCATTTGTCCTTACCATCTCATTTTCCGCCAGCAGGTAAGATCCGGAGGCGTCCTCCAGGCTCTTTTTCTTCAATTTTATTTGTGAAATAACCCACAATGCAGAAGCCTTCATCAGTTCGCTGTCGTTGTTGAGCATGTCGAGGATATCGTGTTCGACATCGACAAACCCGAGTGTGTACAGGGCTTTGATGACATTGCCTCTGATGCGGTTATTCTGGTCTTTACGGAAGCGCAGAAGTATGGGGACGAGTCTTTTGTTTCCGGTACTTTCCAAAGCCTCGATAGTGTTTGCGCGCACTCTTTTATCGGCATCATTAAGCAGCCAGAGAATGACATCATGATCGTTCTGGCCGATCACTTTGCCCAGCAGGTTAACGGCTGTGGCGCGGACCTTGACATTTTTATCCTGAACCAGTCTGGCCAGAATGACCTTTATTCTTGGATTTCTGTGGAGCAATCCAAGGATCTGTACAGCCCTGAGCCGTCTGTCCTCGGTTTCACAGAACAGGTCTTTACTCAGTTCGTCAATTACCTGGGGGTCAAGAGACTGCAGCAGGATTCCAAGTTTCTGCCTCACACCCAGATCGAG
>CAYLVN010000582.1:0-1870 GCA_964387115.1 uncultured Fibrobacter sp. | reverse complement strand
CTTTTCTGTAAACTACCAAACGGAGCGAATATGAACATTCCATTCCTTGACCTTGTTACCCCTCATAGGGAACTCAAAGATGAGCTGCTTGAAGTCTGTTCTCAGGCCTTTGATACAGCCGGGTTTATCGGCGGATCTATGGTGTCGTCATTTGAAAACGAGTTTGCCCGCTTTTGCGGGGTCGATCATTGTGTAGCGGTAAACAGCGGAACTGACGCGCTCAGGTTCGCCTATATGGCAGCCGGTGTAAAGCCCGGGGATCTGGTGGTCACGGTTCCAAATACATTTATTGCCACCACAGAGTCGATTTCCCAGGCCGGTGCAACCCCGGTATTTGTTGACATAAATGAGAAGACGTACACTCTCGATGTTGTAAAGCTCAGGGAATACCTGGAGAAATCTTGTGAAAAGAAGGATGGCCGGACATTTGAGAAGAAGAGCGGACGGCCGGTAACTGCTGTTGTCCCTGTGCATCTTTACGGACAGTGTGCCGATATGGATTCTATACTGGAGGTGGCCGGTGAGTATAACCTGACAGTGTTTGAAGATGCTTGTCAGGCACACGACGCACAGTATTTCTCCCGTAAAGATAAAGTGTGGAAAAAAGCGGGATCCATGGGAGTTGCAGCGGCATTCAGCTTTTACCCGGGCAAAAACCTGGGTGCTTGTGGTGAGGGCGGAGCGGTTACCACAAATGATGCAAAGATTGCCGCGCACATCAGGATGCTCAGGGACCATGGTCAGGCTCAGAAGTATTACCATGATATTGAGGGGTATAATGGAAGGCTCGATGCCATTCAGTGCGGAATACTATCCGTAAAGCTCAAGAAACTCTCTTCCTGGACAGAAAAGCGCAGGGAAGCAGCCCGGATATATAATGAACTCTTTAGTGGATTTCAGGATCTCTCAGTTCCCTTTGAACCGGAATGGTCAAAAGCGGTTTATCACCTGTATGTTGTCCGTGTAAAAGACAGGGATAGTTTACAGAAACTTCTCTCTGAAAAGGGTGTTGCAACAGGGCTGCACTATCCTGTGCCTTTGCACCTCCAGAAAGCTTATGCAAATTGCGGGTACAAAAAAGGGGACTTCCCGGTAGCGGAAAAAGCAGCCGAAGAGATTCTGTCTCTTCCGATGTATCCCGGACTAAGCAGAGAACAGCAGGTTTACATCAGAGACAGCATTCAGGTTGGAATCAGGTAAAAGCAATGACCTGGCGTCCACAGATCGGTGATCCATCAATTATGGGCTGGATCACGGTCGCATTTTATTTCTCAACTGCCCTGATATCTGCCTTCTGTGCCGTACATAACAAAAACGATCGTACGGGATTCCGTTTCTGGGGGCTGATTGCGTTATTTCTGCTTTTACTCGGTATCAATAAGCAGCTGGATCTCCAGTCATTCTTTACAGAAGTTGGAAGAATAATTGCCAGAGAAGAAGGCTGGTATGGAAAGCGCAGAATTGTACAGTTTGTATTTGTAATTTTTGTCTTCTGTATCGGCCTCACAGCGGTAGTCACTGTCTGGTGGCTTTTAAGAAATGACTGGAGCAGGTTTATTTTACCACTTACCGGGTTTCTCCTGCTTATAACTTTTATCGTAATCAGGGCAGCCTCATTTCACCATGTTGATCTGTTTCTGAAATGGAACCCAGCAGGTGTCAGGATGAACTGGTTTTTTGAGCTGGGTGGGACCGGGATTGTGTTTGGCGGTGCCCTTGTGGAAATGATGAGGAGGGGAAATCACCGCAAAGGCGCAAAGTAAAGAAGAAAGATAAGATAAAAACAGGGTTAGGATAAAGATAAAGAGGGTTCACCGCAAAGGCGCAAAGGGTGCAAAGTAAAGAAGAAAGATAAGATAAAATAGGGTTA
>CAYLVN010000581.1:0-1871 GCA_964387115.1 uncultured Fibrobacter sp. | reverse complement strand
CAAGCCTTATCATCCCAACATCTTACGTTTTTTTGCTCTCCCCATCTGCGACTTTCAGGTTTAATTTTTACCACCCGCAAATTAAAAGCACTTTCCTTTTTCCTGCTTGACGCACTTGCCTTCTGAGCAGCGGTAGCAGATCTCATTTGGCAGTTTGTCCTCCTCAAAGAACAGACGCACGTTCTCCAGAGTGGTTTCTGCTATGCTTGTCAGAGCCTCTCTGGTGAAGAACGCCTGGTGGGCGGTGATAAGGACATTGGGGAAAGTAAGAAGCCTCGCCAGAACATCATCACTGATTGCCTCCGCTGAGAAATCCTCGAAGAAATAATCCCCTTCCTCCTCGTAGACATCCAGGCCTGCTGAACCGATCTTTCTGCTCTTAAGACCCTCTATCAGATCACGTGTGTTAATAAGCTTCCCTCTGCCGGTATTGATAATCATCACCCCGTTTTTCATCCGGGAGATAGTATCGGTATTAATCATGTGTACATTTTCCGGAGTCAGAGGACAGTGGAGTGTTATGATATCGGAAGACTTGTAGATGGTATCAAGATCGACATACCTGGCACCGGTTTGCTCGGCGAACTTTTGATCAGGGTATAAATCATAAACAAGAACCTGCATACCAAAACCCTTGAGGATCCCGCAGACGATTTTCCCGATTTTGCCGGTTCCAATAACTCCCGCAGTTTTTCCGTGCATGTCAAACCCAAGGAGGTTATTGATCGTAAAGTTGCTGTCTCTGGTGCGGAAGTAGGCTTTATGGGTTTTGCGGTTTAAAGAGAGCATCAGTGCAACAGCGTGTTCTGCCACAGCATAAGGCGAATAAGCCGGAACCCTGACAACGTGTACTTTGCCGTAGCTGAACTTCAGATCCACATTGTTGTAGCCTGCTGAACGGAGCGCAAGAAGTCTGATTCCGTATTCCCGAAGTGTCATAATCAGATCTTCATCTACTGCATCATTTACAAACACGCACACTGCGTCGAAACCCTTTGCCAGGGGGACTGTATCTTTGTCAAAGTGGCCGGGAATATAGTGGATCTCATAATTGTACCTCGGGTCGGCATTGATCCGGTCGAAAAATTCCCTGTCGTAAGGCTTGGAATCGAACATGGCAATCCGCAGTTTCGCCATTTTTTCTCCTTTGTGGCATCGGCTCATGCCTGACTCTGAGTGATGGAATACCTGATCCGGGTGCATAAGTCAGGATATAAAATACAGCAATTTCCGTGTAACTTTATGCAGCCTTTATAATATATAAAGTGGTGGTTTCAAACAGTTTTTTAAATTTCACGCTCAGCAGTAAAAACCCCGATAATAACGATTGCGGCTGATCAAAGAAGAGAGTTAAGGTTGAAAGTGGTTTGAGTTGCAGGTATGGCAAAATTTCCCTTTCAGTCACGAAATTATTATTTTTAATATCTGGGAAATAGTAGTTTCCTGATGATTGTTATTTGAACGATTAAATGCTCTTGAAAGGAACAGTCGTGAAAAACCGCAAAAACTTTTTTCTGCTGGCTTTAACCGGCCTGTTTTTGTTCAATTGTGCCAATCCTGTGGATGATCCCCTGAAATGGCGCACAAAAGTGGAACTGCCTGTGACCAATAAGGCCTTTAATTTAGGCGAGGAGCTTCTAAATCTCTTTAATTTTGACAGTACTATGGACCTTCTTAAAGTAGATAGTACCTATGAAAACAGTATCAAAGAGCTGTTTCCTGATACGATAAAGGGGGATACCATGGTATTTTCGGTTCTCCAGAGTGATACTGCGGAATTCGAAAATCACCAGGACTCCCTTGCGGAGAAGCTTTATCATGTCACAATCGGACCTATACCCATCTCTGGTGCTAACGACCTCAATGCCGTT
>CAYLVN010000580.1:0-1873 GCA_964387115.1 uncultured Fibrobacter sp. | reverse complement strand
ATCCTTCAGGGTGCAGTCCTGAGGATATCAATGATGGTGAAGTAAAAACATACCTTCTTGATCTGGAAGAGAATGCAAACGAGATTCTGGACAGACTGCATTTCAGATTCATGAAATATGAGGGTGATACCGGGCTGAGGTCACTTTTGCCGAAATACCTTGAAGGGCTGTGTATCTGATCAATCCTCCTCTTCAAGACTGGATTCTTCCCTGACTCTATTCCGGTATTTCTCCATCGTGGTGCCACAGATTTTCTCGAAAGCGTCAGATAAAGACTTAAGTTCTGTAAAGCCGGTCCTTGAAAAAATATCCTCAACGGAGAGATCGGTCTCTCTCAGTAAAGAGCGAGCTGTGCGTATTCGCTCAAACTCCAGGAACATTCCAAAGCTGCCACCGGTCTCCTTCAATATTTCCGATTCCAACTGTTCAGAATCTATACCCAGCTCCTTTGATAGAAGCTCTTTGTCAAGATCCGGATTACTCAGCAGTTTCTGCAGTTTTTCCGTTATTGAACGCATCAGTTCCGAAGAACCTTTGCTTTCGATCTCATCGAAGATGTAATCATCCCTGTTCTGTTTAATCAGCACCGCAATGACAAATGCAATTGCCGCCCCTGCGATGAGCAAAAGCAGGCTCAGGACGATTTTCAGTATGGGGAGTGCCTGGTGAAGTTTTATGGTTCCCCACTGGCTTGGATTGTACCTGTTTGTATAGATTGTTCCTGACCAGCTTGTAAACCTGCTCTGGTTTGCCGCATCAGTGTTGAATATCGAAACATCAAAACCGAATCTCATGTTCGGGAACTGAAGATCAGAGAGACAGAAAAGAGGTATCGATGCCTCTATTGTATAGCCATTGTCAATTGTCCTGGCCCATTTCATCTCCCGGCTCAAAAGTACATTGATGCTGTCTGAAAGAATAAAACCATCACTGGTCAGATCTACTGTAAAAGAGTTGCTTCGTGTTCTGGGCCCGAAGCGGATACTTCTGTGGTTTATGCCTGCAAACTGGCTCTTATCATTATGAAGATCAAAATGCACCTCCAGAAAATCAGAGTAGGTAACAGAAGTATCAAATACATGGGCAGCAAAAAATATATGCGAATTACTCCACCTTATTTTAAACGTACCCTCTGTGCCTATTCTGGCACTTCTTACTCCTCTCCAGTCCGATAGATCTCCATCGATTTTTATCCTCTCGGGAGTTGTAGTCTGATGACAACTGTGAATTTTGCGGCTGAAGTTATTGTCTCTGTCAAGAACCCACCTGTGAGGCATGGGAGGGCAGATTATCTTCTGGCCTGATGTCTTGAAAAGAATATATCCAAACTGAAGATGAAGCTGGTCCTGATCCGGGTAATCTGAAGCGTTCCATTTGATTTTGTATGGAGCCCTGCGGCTTACTCCAACCGTATCGGTCTGATTCCCTGAGTGACGGACCATTATCAATATCGAATCGACCACACAAACGGGTACAATCTCAATCTCTACATCCCCGCCTTTAATGACACTGCGTATCTGTGGTGTTATTATGCGGGCACTGTCGGATGTAACCATCTCAAAAATATCGGCTGTACTGTCGGTTATATGAATCGTTCTGGTCAACTGTTGAAGTTGGGGCATTTTCCTTTCAGAACCGCCTCCGTTGACCGTAATAGAAAGAATCGAGACAATTACTGCAGTATAGATTATTTTTCTCATTGGCTTTTATCCTGCTTGAAAAATCATTCAGGATTTGGTTTTAGTCAAACTCCCTGCCATTGACCTGAAAAAACAGTATATGAAAGCGGGCAGGTTTTATTTTACATTAAACCTAAAAGTCGCAGATGGGGAGAGCAAAAATCGTAAGATGTTGGGATGATAAGGCTTGAAGG
>CAYLVN010000579.1:0-1875 GCA_964387115.1 uncultured Fibrobacter sp. | reverse complement strand
ATCCGTGAAGAGGGGGTTGTCGCCGCGAGCCTTTCAACAATTGCCCGGGCTGCCGACATCGCCAAAGGAACCCTGCACTACTATTACCGCAGCAAAGCAGATCTTCTCTTTGACTTAGCAGAACGTCAGGCTTCTAAATGGTCCCGTCAATTTCTAGATTTGGCTGCTGGTGCTAAAAAGGGGGAAAAAAACGATCGTGCCCTCCGGGAACTCTTCACTGAAATACTGGTCCTTGGCAACAACGGAATTCTTATCCATCTCATGATGGAGGGTGCTACTGGAAACGGTGATCTGAAGGTGAAGTTCAAAAATCTTTTCAGTGAGTGGAGTGCTACAATTCAAAAGGGACTTTCCAAACTCTTCGATCTGCCTCTGAGCCCTGACAATGCAGATATCATCCTGGCAAGCCTCATCGGCCTTCTTTTCAACTCTGTGGTAAGCGGGAAAAACATCGATCCTGATGTATTCTTCAGATTCATCAAAGACGGTATCGCCGGGGCGAGCCTCAGGTGAATGGTTGACCCGATAATAACCGTTCCCTCAGTGAAAATATCACTTACCCCAAAGTGCTAATACAACCTGGTTTCAGAAACAGAGCAGTTAAAGCAAGTCCCATTTTCTCATGATTTTTAGTTTTTCCATAACACCTTCTCGTCCTCCCGCAAGGAAATAATTACTGGCGAACCTTTTTTCTTCGGAACGACATAATAAACTCTCTCCGAAGCTTTGCCGACGCAAGTTTCTGAAGCCCGAGGTCCTGATAAACAAATGGCCTCACCTGAGCAATAGGCACATCAGGATCCAAAGGACAGGAAGGTTTTTTTAAAGATGATAAGGAAGTTCGTATGAACGAATTACAATTCAACGAAAGCTGTAAAAAAAAAGCAACCCATTATCGGGACTTTAATTCATTTCCATCACATCACCGCAACAATCTGGTACTACCTGAATATTAGCCTCTACCGTTTGTTATTGAGCGGTACAATTTTAACCTGTTTGCCAGAAAGAGTCACTCTGGCTGCTTCGATGCATCTTTTCAAAACTTTGAAATGGTGGGAGGAATACTGGGTGGATTATTATATCAAAAACGGGAAAGGATATTTCGAAAATGTAAGGAGGATTAAACGCAACCCGGTGTGCATAGGTCTTTACTACGATCCAACAATCTGCATCGTTTCTGAAAAGCAAATGCTTTGCTGTCGAAAATGCATATAATATTTATCAGAACTCATATATCAAGGCCCATTATTCCTTATTATGAACTTTGGTCCGGCTGCCATGCAACAGGAAGAAGAGACTCATCCCGTTTTCTAAAACGACTGCGATTGTTAACCGACACTTTTTATAACAAAACTGTCCTTATCGAAATTATCGGTGATCTGTGGAAATTTAGGTTAAAATAAACTGGATCTTTAGGATTATTTGTAATAAATTATAGTTTGATTTCTGGCTTTAAGGAAACCACTGGATCTGCCAGTGCAGCCAGATGTCTCGTTAAGGCACTATCGTGCCTTCTTGCTTTCGCGGCTTTGCCGCTCAATCAAGTACTACCGCCTGTGGCGGTAGTACTTGACTGTACAGGGACCGTCAATCTGGATGCCATTTCATGTATATTGATTCTTATCCCGAGCGCAAAAAACTTGAAGCCTCCTATGAGGCAAATTATCCCCACTATCAGACTGCTGTTTCAGAGATATCAAATGACATTCAGGCCAGAATTGATACTCTTGAGGCCCATGTGACCGTAAAAGGCCGCATTAAGTCGTTCGAAAGCTATTTCGAAAAAATCCTTAAACGACTGGAAAAGAAGAGAAAGACCGGGCAGGTGGAGCCTATTCACGATATTCTGGCATTTCGTGTAGTATGCCCGTTTCT
>CAYLVN010000578.1:0-1881 GCA_964387115.1 uncultured Fibrobacter sp. | reverse complement strand
TGATATCGGCTGTTATACACTTGCAGCTTCTCCCCCGTTTTCATCGATGCATACCTCTATTTGCATGGGAGCCAGTATCGGGATGGCTTTCGGTTTTGAGAAAGCGAGAGGAAAAGAGTTTGCCAAAGAGTCGGTGGCGGTAATAGGAGATTCAACTTTCTGGCACTCAGGGGTTACAGGTTTGATTGATGTTGTCTATAACCGTGGATTTACTACTGTTATTATTCTTGACAATGCTGTAACTGCCATGACCGGCCATCAGGAAAACCCGTCTACCGGACTTACGCTTAAAGGAACGGAAACGGCAAAGCTGGATTTTGAAGCACTTGCCAGAAGCATCGGAATCAGGCGTATTACTGTTGTGGATGCCTACGACCTAGAAGCCCTGGAGAGAGTGATCAGGGAGGAGACCGCGGCAAAGGAACCATCTGTGATAATCACCCGTCAGCCCTGTGTTCTTAAAAAGGGCATCTCCTCGCAAAAAGAGCCTTTTAAAGTCTTACCTGATAAATGTAAGGCATGTAAAAAATGTATCTCACTGGGGTGTCCTGCCATCTCCTGGGATAACGGGAAGGCATCAATTGACAGTACTTTGTGCACCGGATGCGGTCTATGCGGGGATATCTGCTCATTCGGGGCTATAGTGAGCAGTAAAGATGATTTACAGGCGGCGGAATAAGAGCGGAAAGGTCAAATATTAATATGAATATCATTATTGCGGCAGTCGGAGGACAGGGAGCGCTTCTTGCGGCACGGATCATCGGCCGTGTTGCAATGGAGCAGGGGCATAAGGTAAAAATGTCGGAGGTACACGGCATGTCTCAGCGGGGCGGAAGTGTCATAAGCTATGTCCGGTACGGAAAAGAAATCTTCTCGCCGGTTGTTGAGAAGGGAAGTGCAGATTTTTTACTTGGTTTCGAGCTGCTTGAGACAGCCAGATATATTGATTATCTCCGCGATGGCGGAACTATTATCTGCAACAATCAGCGGATAGCGCCAATGAGTGTGATTACTGGAGCCCAGAAATATCCAGAGAGTATCATTAGCGACTTAGGTAAACTCCCCTTATCATTACATGTTGTAGATGCGCTCAATATAGCTCGGGAAGCAGGAAACATTAAGACAGTCAATTCGGTGATTCTGGGATGTTTTGCCCGGCTTTCATCAATAGAATATCCGATCTGGGAAACGGCACTGAAAAATTCCGTGCCTTCACGTTTTCTGGAAGTCAACTTAAAAGCGTTCCAATCAGGATATAATGCTTTGGAAAATAATGCACCTGCAGAAAGGAACTGATCTTGTTTACAAAAGAAGCTGATGTCACAATGTCAAAAGCTATCTACTGGGATGAAAGCCGGGAGTGCATGCCCCGTAGTGATCTAAGAAAACTGCAATCGGAAAATCTGCGTAAAATGGTGGAAAGAATTTACCACAATGTGCCTTTTTACCGCAGAAAGATAGATCAGGCCGGGATAAAACCCCAGGATATTAAGGGTATAGAAGACCTGCACAGGCTTCCATTTACAACTAAACAGGACCTCAGGGATAACTATCCCTATTCTCTTTTTGCTGCCCCGATGAAAGATATCGTCCGTGTACATGCCTCATCGGGCACAACCGGCAAATCTACTGTTGTAGGTTACACTAAAAATGATCTTGATCTCTGGGCAGAGGTGATAGCGCGGACTCTTACCAGTGCCGGAATCATATCGAGCGACATTATTCAGGTCGCTTACGGTTATGGTCTCTTTACAGGCGGACTTGGGGTTCATTATGGAGCGGAAAAAGCCGGTGTAACAGTAATTCCCATTTCAGGCGGAAACACAACTCGCCAGATCCAGATAATGAAGGATTTCGGCACCACTGCAATCGCCTGTACAC
>CAYLVN010000577.1:0-1883 GCA_964387115.1 uncultured Fibrobacter sp. | reverse complement strand
TGAAAGGAAACTTCTCGGCCGCCCTTTTCTGCAGATTATTCGCACTGTACCAGCCTGAGGCCACCTTGTAATTGCAGATCAGACTGCTGAGCATGCGGTCATAATCCGAGCGTACCGGTTCTGCGGTGGTAATTCTATTGGCAGAAGAGGGAATACTTACCGTGCAATATCCTTTGGTCAATACCCGGAGCGTATTTGATCCTTTATCATATATAAAAGGTCTGATAACTATCCGGGCAGTACGGATTTTACCGAGCTGCACATAAAAGGGCTCAGATACCCAGGGGGCCTTGAAATCCATTCCCGGTTGATTATCCTTGGGAATATTCTTATTTACTCCGATCGGATTATTAAGCCGTACAGTTTTGATCTGCTCTGCGACAAAGTTTACGATAACATCACCTTTGGGCGGCACTCCGACAAATAATGAGTAACCCGGGATTGCCGGTTCACCTTCCTGTGAAGTCTCCGTATTCTGTCCATCGAAAGAGATAAAAGTATGAACCTGGTCCATATTCTTTACAGACAGAGTATCAAACCCTGGCATATGCCAGCTGAAAGAACATCTGTCTGAACTGTTTTCAAATATTTCTACCTGTGCAAAGGACCGGGAGAGCAGCGTTAAAACCAGAAGAGTCAAGATTTTTTTATACATGCGGATTCTGCTTAAATGAATAATTTGAAAGATTTTTTCAGGTTAGAACTAATGACCGCTCATCCTGCATGTCTCTGCTTACCCTGAATGAGCCGAAACTGTTTATACCGCCTGAAAATGCTGATTAGTATAGTATTGAATAAAATAATCTCCGGCCTCAGAAAAAGCCGAAATCTCACCAATTATAAATAAACATCTTCCTTTAATTGAATTGCAATTAAATGATGAATCCGGTTAACATGAAAGATGACCCGATATGCATTCTCAAGTGTAGATACCGTTCCCCACAGGTGTACACTTTTTATCTCATACTGACAACTCAGGATGCCTTTTTATAATAAATTATAGGGGACAGGATCTGTCAGTTTTGTTCTTAATAGAGGAGGATTTTCCGTGAATTCAAGGCGCTTTTTCGGTTGCTTTTTACTGTTCACCTTTTCACTCTGTATCCAGGCTCAGGAAAGCGGGTACAGGTGGGAGAATGTGGTAATCGGAGGAGGTGGTTTTGTTTCCTCGATCGTAGCTTCTCCGGTAGAAGAGAATCTCTTTTATGCCCGGACCGATGTCGGCGGTGCATATCGCTGGGATGAATCGGGAAAAAAATGGGTTCCATTGATGGACTGGGTAGATATCACGGAACGGGGTCTTCTTGGAGTAGAAGCGATAATGCCTGACCCTGCCAGTGCACAAAAAGTTTACATGGTCGCAGGAACAACTTACTGGAATTACGGGCGCACAGCATTCCTGCGTTCTTCAGATAAAGGAAACTCCTGGGATGTGATTTATACCTGGGATGAGCAGGGGGAAAAGGGAGAAGCCATTACCAAATTCAGTGCCCACGGTAACGGAATGGGAAGAGGAAACGGAGAAGCCCTGGCGATTGATCCTAATAATTCCAATATCATGTTCTACGGTTCCAAAAACAAGGGGCTATTTAAATCTACAGACAATGGAAGCACTTGGAACCATGTCGATGCATTTATAGCTGTAGCAGGATCTGATACTACCTGGAATGGCTCCGGGTTCTCATTTGTAATATTCTCTCCGGGAAGTTCAACGATTCTTTATGCAGGCTTCCTGCGTGAAGGGGACAATGTTTTCCAGTCCACAGATGGAGGAGCCTCCTGGTCACTTATCCCCAACCGTCCGGAACCGGCTACAAAAGGCGGATACGTCCCGCGCCTGATGCCTCAGCGGATTGCAATTTCAAAGGATAACGCAGCGCTTT
>CAYLVN010000576.1:167-1887 GCA_964387115.1 uncultured Fibrobacter sp. | reverse complement strand
GGTATTTGTAGCAGTAAGTTTGGTTTATGAATCTATTGTTTCTATGACCCCCTCCTTGACAGTCGGGGCTCGGATTATTAGAGACGTCCGCCGGACATCTCTACCGAATACGGTTCGTCGGTACATGCTTGAATTCTTCCAGACTACAATCAGTTTTAATCTACCACCAGTTCGTCTGTGCAGCCGCAAGTGCGTCCCGCAAATGTGATGAATTTACCTGCCTTTGCAACTGGTGGACAACAAGGGGTGATAGCGAAAGACCGGCGTCCCCGACGGGCTTACGCGAAAGAGGGGGCACCCTTTTCCAGAGGACAGAAGGCAGAAAACAGTTGACAGAATTCTATAAAGGAGGCATTCAACAAGTCACAAGTTACAAATCGAAAGTCACAAATCACATTCCAGTAGAGACGTCCGGCGGAAGGTCTCTCATAATTAAAAATCTGGATTAGGATTCAAGAACAAGAATTAAGAATCAGGATTTAAGAATTTATTTCAGAATTTCAGGTCCTGTTTCCTCCATTTTATCTTAGAGCCACTGGAGGGTTTCTGGACAGAGAGGGGTTTTAGTCCCAGGATAACGGAATTGAGGGCATCACGGAGATCTTTTCCGGTTACCGGGAGGTTGTTTTCGGGCCTGCTGTCATCCATCTGGCCGTGGTAGACAAGGTTTCCTGATTTATCGAAAACAAAAAAATCGGGGTTGCAGGATACATTGAAAGCACGGGCAACGCTCTGTGTGCCATCAAAGAGGTAAGGGAAAGTGTATCCGAACCGCCTGACATCCTCTTTCATGCGCTCGGGGCTGTCCTGGGGGGAGAGGTTCATGTCATTTGAATTTATGGCCACAACAGAGATTCCCCGCTGCTGATATTCCCAGATAATTTTCAACAGCACATCGCGAATATGCAGAACATGACGGCACCCGTTGCACATGAAAACCACCAGCGATGCCGGGGCGCCAATAAGATGTTCTCTGGGAATGATAGTTCCCACTGTGTCCGGAAGAAGAAAATCCGGAAGCTGACACCCGGGCACAAGCCCTCCCCCGCTATTCATCCTTAAAGCCTCCGCAATTCTGAGAACAATTAACCTTTAGCTGTTTCCTGCCGGTTTTTCCGAATCATCACTGCCCTTTACTTTTAATTGACTGCAACAATCATGCCTCAATCACAAGTCACAAGTCGAAAGTTAGGAGTCGAAAGTTAGGAGTTAGAAGTTAGGAATTAGGAGAAGATGCCCTTTTCATAAGTCTTTTCCGAACTTTATTTTTCCTCTCTGTGGCCTCCATGCCTGCTATGATGAACCCTTTCCCTCTATCAGATCGCACGAATTTACCCCGGTTCCTGTCTACCCAAATCCTTCATGCTTGAATTCTTCAAGGCTACAACAAGTTTTAATCTACCACCAGTTCGTCAGTGCGGCCGCAAGGTCGTCTCGCAAATGTGATAATCATACCTGCCTTTGCAACTGGTGGACAACAAGGGGTGATAGCGGAAGACCGGCGTACTCGACGGGCTTGCGCGAAAGAGGGGGCACCCTCTTCCAGAAGACAAATGATAGATGAATATGAAGAAGCCCTTCCTTACGATCAGACCTCGGAATAGGAGCCGGATATGACACTGTTTCGCCGGTGCGGCCGCAAGGGCGTCCCGCAAATATGATAACCATACCTGCCTTTGCAACTGGTGGACAACAAGGGGTGATAGCGGAAGACCGGCGT
>CAYLVN010000576.1:0-67 GCA_964387115.1 uncultured Fibrobacter sp. | reverse complement strand
ACTCGACGGGCTTACGCGAAAGAGGGGGCACCCTCTTCCTGATATGTCTTTCAGGATTTTTGGTTTG
>CAYLVN010000575.1:0-1889 GCA_964387115.1 uncultured Fibrobacter sp. | reverse complement strand
AGGCTGTACCATAGCCGTATCAATCAAATCCGGTTTTCCAGAGAGTTCTTCCGTAAAGCTGAGATAAACTTTCAGCGATCGGTATAAATCACTATAATCACGCCCGCCCGAAGCAAAATAGGACTGGGAAAGCTTTCTTATATCGTACTCGAGACTTTTGATTGCCGGATATATCATGTACTTTTTTACACGTTCGGAATAGATGCATTTCAGCAGTTCTTCCGTTTTTTTCAGGCCGTTAGAAAATGGCCGGGTTCCCAGATACCCATATTTGGCTAAGGAACTATATTTCTCTAAAACATTTCTGGTTTTTTCAATTAACGAATACAGATCAATAAGATCTGTGTCTGCTGGAGAATCATCTTGGATAACCTGGTTGGTATCAGCAATCAGCGACTGTGACCGGTGCCAATTACTGAACAATAACACTGAAGTAACTACAAATACTACACAGATCAATCCGACTGTCAAATAGTGAACCAGGGCTTCTTTTCGAAAACGTCTGGAGGTAAATTCTGCCGGTGCACGATCTTTAACTATTGCATCCCGGAATAAAGTTTTCACAAACGCAGAAGATACATATCTCTTTTCGGGAATATTCGAAGAGCAGCTGAATACATATTCCTTCAGTGGATTAAATGGGTGATTCGTTACTGTCTGGCTCTCTACAGGAGAAGCTTTTTTTTGATTCTGCTCAACATTTTCTAAACAGCTGGTAAAATAAAAGCCTCGAAAAACAGGCCTTCCGACAAAGTCTGATTCACGAAACAGTTCTGAAACAAACCCGCTTAATTTATTCCGAATACTCTCAAAATGAATCAGAAATCTGCAGACCATACTGCATACTGAAACGTTCTTTTCATTGTTAAGTCTTTCATATTTCTGAAATGAGAGTGCCTTGCAGAGTAATGTGTACTCTTCATTAAAAGATTCTACAGCCGAGCTGGTCAGATAATCACTGAATTTTGCGCCCAGAACAGTGTCAATATTAAATCCATGGAAAAACTCCTTAAATCCTGATATGGTATCTATTTTGTTAAATAAAAGATATACCGGAAGCTCCAACCCGCATACACTTATCAACTCATCAATACGGTTTCTTAATCCTGATGCAAGTTCTTTTATGCATTGATCACCAGCAGTGAGGATCGTATTTATATCGATAACAAGTACTATTCCGTCAAGTAGTTTCCCGGATCTGATTTTGTTCAATGCGTTTACCAGAGCAACCCAGTTTTCAGTTTCATCCATTATCGTGCCTGGTGAATCAATCCAGACACTGTCATTTGCAAATAACCACCTTATCTGGTTGTCAGTTTCCAGTAAAATGCCATCGCATTCAGATGGATACATAACCGGAAATGAAAGCCCGGTTCCTCTCAGCAGAGTGCTTTTCCCTCCTCCCCTTACTCCACAAAGAAGAAACCATGGATTCTTGTAAAGATTTCTTCTGCCAAACAGCTTTTTACTTATTACTGTATCGGTGTATCTCTTTACGGCTTTCTGTGTTTCTCTCAAAGTTTCGTGATAAATTTGTTTACTGGTTTCCGGGGTGTTTCCACACTTTTTTTCCATTTGAGTCATAAGAAATTTCAGAAGTATCCCCGATGCGCTGAGAACGATCAGAATTATTCCGGCTGGAAAAACCAATTGAGATATTGTTTTGTAATATGAAGCTATCAAAAGCAGAGATCCGCCTGAGAGCATCGAGATCCATAGTATAATTGAGATCCTCCCGGGCCATTTCATTTAACTACCCCTATAGTTTCACCATTTTCTCAAATGCATTCATTAACAGGTCAATGTGCTCATTATGTACCCTATCAAGTACAAGCCAGATCACTGCGATTGTCGAGATCAGAACTGAAGCTGCAATCCAGATCGGAAAA
>CAYLVN010000574.1:0-1901 GCA_964387115.1 uncultured Fibrobacter sp. | reverse complement strand
ATCCCAACATCTTACGATTTTTTGCTCTCCCCATCTGCGACTTTTAGGTTAAAAAGTGGCCCTGGATATCTGAATTGGAGTCGTTAGCTTTTTACGATAAACAATCGGTTGATTTGGCGGATAAAATAACTATTTTGGTTAAATGTCATTTCTCTTGCTATAATCTGACTTATGTACCCGGATCAGGTCGAATTGCACTCATTCCTTGTGTGTAAAGGTTTAAACGCTCCTGGTCCTTCCCGGATGCATAATTCAGGTATTACATAAATAGGAAGATTGGGAAAAGAGATTCATGAAAAATTACATCCTCGATACCAATGTGCTTCTGTACGATGCGCAGGCTCTGTTCAAGTTCGGCCAGAACAATGTGATTATACCAATTCCGGTTCTGGAGGAGATCGACCATTTTAAAAAAGAGGTGAGTGAGATCGGGCGCAGTGCCCGTCAGACATCAAGATACATCGATAACCTTCGCAGGCAGGCCTCTGTAGCTTCCGGGGTGCGGCTGGACAATGGCGGAATGCTGTTTGTAAGGCTGAGTACCGGATCTGCCATGAGGCGCCTTCCCGATGAGCTCAGGGATCGCAGCAGTGATAATTTTATCCTTGCAATTGCTCTGGATGTAAAAGAGCATTCTCCTGATATTCCCACTATTTTTGTCAGTAAGGATATCAACCTGAGGATTAAGGCTGATGCCATAGGGCTGGATGTGGAAGATTATGAATCTGATAAGGTGGATATCGAGGAGCTTTACTCTGGTTCCCGTGAGCTTGTGATAGACCAGTCATCTCTTTCCAGATTTAAAGAAAAAGGAGTCCTGGAGATATCGGAAGAGTTCTACCCATATCAGTATGTCACTCTTTATTCTGATACTGACAGGCAGACATTTGCATATGGAAAGTATGATCCGGTCAGAAATGCGATAGTAAGGCTTATCACAGAGGAGAGGCCGGGGCAATGGCGCATAAGCCCCAAAAACCGGGAGCAGATTTTTGCCATGGATGCACTGATGAACGATGAGGTGCAGCTTGTGACGCTGGTGGGTAAGGCCGGTACCGGTAAGACGCTTCTTGCGGTTGCAGCGGCATTGTACAAAACCGTAGATGAGAATGTCTACAGCCGAATTCTGGTTTCCCGCCCAACGCTTCCACTGGGGAAAGACATCGGTTTTCTCCCTGGTACTGTTGAGGAGAAACTTACGCCCTGGATGTATCCCATAGTAGATAATGTGGAGCTTCTCATGCGCAAAGACAGCCGCTCTTCACGGCATATAAGGGGATTCAGGGAGCTGATGGACATGGGCATACTCATTATAGAACCGCTTACTTTTATCAGAGGACGCTCAATCCACAGTCAGTACCTGATTATCGATGAGGCGCAGAACCTTACTCCTCATGAGATAAAGACCATAATTACCCGGGTTGGCGAAGGGACAAAGATTGTGGTCACAGGAGATCCTTATCAGATTGACAATCCCTATATCGATTCATCGAGCAACGGGTTGACCTATGTTGTTGAAAGGATGAAGGCTCAGGACATCTCTGCTCATGTTTACTTCTCAAAGGGAGAGAGGTCAAAGCTCTCTGAGCTTGCGGCCAATCTGCTTTAGTTTTACCCCTTTTTGAATATTATAACGGCTCTCTTTAAGGGGGCCGTTTTTATTTAGTTCCTCTAACCTGCACTTACCCGATTAATAAACGCTTCCCCAAAAAAACATCCGCATGCAGACCTGGACGTCTGCATGAAAATCATCAAAGACCACACAATAGATCAGTGAAACTATATGGTGTGGGATCACAAATTTACAGAAAAATTGTTGCTTTATCATTAAAAGATCTTCTATATAAGTCAATCAGGTTCTTCCAGACAATTACCTTTATACTCTTCCTGTGTCATACTAC
>CAYLVN010000573.1:1467-1902 GCA_964387115.1 uncultured Fibrobacter sp. | reverse complement strand
GCTAACTCCAAAAGTCACCTCTGGGGTGAAACAGTGACTTAAAACGCTAACTCCATAAGTCACCTCTGAGGTAATGTATCCGTGCTATACCCTGTGGCATTAGTACCTGACTCATCTGGGGAGCATAACTGGAAAACTAAAGTTGCGGGTAGTAGATTATAAAGTATCTGTTCAAAATGAACAAGTGGTAATAAACTGTTTATACCTGCCACGGGCAGAAATCCATCTTTTCTAATTATTCCAGATGATGGATGCCCGGAAAAAATCAGGCATGACACAGTTCAAAAAAAACAACAGAAACCCTTGCCACTTACCTGACATCTTTAACATTCTTTTATTCTATGATAAAAAAACTACTCGTTACCGGTGCATCCGGATTCCTTGGCTGGAATGTTTGCAGGGTTTACTTGTGGCGTCAAATATACTGGGTTGTTG
>CAYLVN010000573.1:0-1457 GCA_964387115.1 uncultured Fibrobacter sp. | reverse complement strand
AACAATCATGATGCTGATCTGCCGGGTGTAACTTTTGTTAAATGTGACCTGACCCATTATGCTTCTTTGAAGGCGCTGTTTCAGACAACAAGGCCCGATGCCGTAATCCATTGCGCTGCGATCTCAAGCCCTAACATCTGCCAGCAGCATACATCTGAGGCATATAAGGTAAATGTCACGTTGTCATCATCGATTGCGGGCCTTTGCTCGGAGCGTGATATACCTCTGGTGTTTACATCTTCAGATATGGTGTTTGATGGTACCGAAGCTCCCTACGATGAGGGGGGTATTGTTTGTCCGGTAAACGTATACGGCCAGCAGAAAGTGGCAGCAGAGCTGGAGATGCAGGTTCGTCATGAACAGCTGGCGATATGCAGGCTGCCTCTTATGTACGGGGATGTTCCGGTATGTGCCACAAGTTTTATCCAGCCCTGGATAAAGCAGGTCAGAGCCGGGGAAAAGATATCACTGTTTAAAGATGAAATCCGCACAGTCGTGAGCGCTGCCGATGCAGCATCAGGCCTGCTGCTGGCACTTGAGAGAGCCCGGGGAATAATTCACCTCGGTGGAAAAGAGAGAGTTTCGCGTTACGACTTTGGCCTGAAACTGATAGATGCAATGGGTTTATCCTCTGAAGCTGTTGCTCCAATAAGCCAGAAAGATATCAAGATGTCCGCACCGCGCCCTGCCGATGTTTCTCTGAACAGTTCAAAGGCATTTTCAATCGGCTACTCGCCGGGACTGATTAAAGAAGAGCTTTTAAAGCTGAATTGCATTAAAGGGTAAGATTGCGGAGGACGAGGGATTCGAACCCCCAAGACCTTGCGGTCGGCGGTTTTCAAGACCGCTGGATTACCGTTATCCTAGTCCTCCTGAGGTTGAAGGAATATAGCTTTTGAACCCATGTACGGGCAAGTGAAGATATAACAATAATTGCCCTCTTCTGAAAAGCACGAAAAGGTAACGGGTTGAAAGTAACGTGTCGTAACCAGGAAATGAGGGTTGTTTTTCAAATAGTGCCTGTTGAATATCCCAGAAATCTGTCATGCCCTGGTTGTTTTCCTGGGCAACACATAATCGCCTTTTCAAGGAATACCTGTATTCCCGATACAGGTAGATGCTGTATTCGCCATCTTCTGACTGATAAACTGCTCAAAGCTCTTTGGACCCCTGGCTCTCTGTTTTTTTCACTCCGGACTTTACACTTCTAAAGCTTAACCGGAGGTTTTCCGATACCTGCCGCTCTAAAATGTAACGTCATGTTTCATATGACCGTTTCAATCATAAACATACTGCGGTTTAAAATGCCCTGAGTAAGTCAATTGACGATTTGGCACGGTGCTTGCATAATTAGCAGATGTAAAAATGACAAACCACAAACCGACAGGAGGAGTTATGAACACACTAATCAGGTATGCAAACCCAGTGTCCGCTGTATCAGACTGGATCGATGAAGT
>CAYLVN010000572.1:980-1918 GCA_964387115.1 uncultured Fibrobacter sp. | reverse complement strand
GCTGAACCTCTGAACGCTGAACCTCTGAACGCTGAACCTCTGAACGCTGAACCTCCTATTAACGTCCTCCCGGCGTAAATTACTATTTTATAAAGTACGATAGTTCTTTCTATAATACAGGAGTCATTAAATGAGAATCGCACTCTATGCTGCTGTTACAATAGCTGTAATATCTGCAAATTCTCTTTCGGCAACAAGCATGGCTGTTTTTCCGCTGGATGCATCCGGTGTGGAAAAAGAGCTTGCCGATGAGATGACAAAAAAGTTGAAAGAAAAATTACTTACCTTTACTGAACTGGTCTTTGTTTCATCCAGCAGGGTTGATTCCATCCTGCAGGGAAGTGTTTCCTGTGATGAACCATGCCGGGTTGAAAATGGAAATGCACTGGGAGCGCACATAGTTCTTGGTGGACTTGTTTACAAAGATCCCGATGCATATATGATGGATGTAAAAATTACCAGTGTAAATACAGGAACATCTATTTACTCGATGTCTTATAAATGCCCCTGTACTCTTACAGAACTTCTGAATATGGTTCCCGACAGTGCGGCTGTGGATATTATAAAACAGATCCAGAAATCTCCATCCGCTGACTCTGCTCCTGAAAACAATATCGAACAGGAGGAAAATTCCAGTAAATCCGTAGCAGAAAAGAAACAGCATAGCATCGAGATCACCTTGGAAAATAAACCTGATATTGATGATGATGACGATGATGATGATGACCGTGAAGCTCAGGAAGAAAGCAGGATAAAAGAGCCATCTGCACTTGATCTTTACAATGGTGCTGCTGAAAAGCCTCTAATCGGCATAAGTGGAAGGTGGGCGCTTGGAGATATCAGAAATACGGAAAGTCAGTGGGGAGCAGAGCTCCATGGAGTTATTCCTGTTTCGCGTGTTTCTCATTTGAGACTCAGAGCTGCAATGCCTGCTTCAC
>CAYLVN010000572.1:0-970 GCA_964387115.1 uncultured Fibrobacter sp. | reverse complement strand
GGCAGCGATGTTAAAGCTCCAGACATCCTGTCGGCACTTGAGCATGAGTGGTGTTACCGGAATATTGGATTAGTTTTTGGTGTTTCGCATATGTATATGGTTCCATTTGAAAAAACGGTCTCAAACAGAGCTTATAATAGCGAAGCGTGGAATGCATATAACTGGGTTCTTGGAATCAGAGCCGGTCGTCATCATAAAGGGTTCCGTTTCCGCATCTCCTACCCGATGCCATTTGTAGAAGATTATGTAGATATGGATAATTATTTCATGGAAATCAATGCTTTCGGGATGTATGGCACAGAAAAGTTTAAAGCTGGTGCCGGTGCAAGCGCATTCTATAAAAAACGTTCCTCAGAGAACAATTCCGGAAAGAAAATCATATCTGAAGATTATTTCGTACTGGCTCCTTGCGGCAAGGTCTCATTCATGGTGGCCAATCAGAGTGTAATCTCCATCGGTCTTGACCTGACTGGTATCTTCTTACCCTCATCTGAAACAGGAATATTCTGGTCCCCAAATCTTATGCTTTCCTATGTGTTCTCTTTCGGGGACCTCAAAAACCCGGAAACATTTGATGGCAGGTTTTAAATTCGGGGCAGCACTTATGAATAAGTGCTGCCATGGCCTTTATACAACCTGACTCAGATATAATAGTACAATATTACCTTGTCCTTCTTAGGCTTTACACCCACTCTCCAAACGTTTATTTTCATTGATAGGGGTTTTTCAATTTTTGTTTTGTGACCTGAATATAATGAAATATTGCACGTTACTATTTATCATGTTTTTAAGCTTTCAGTTCTGCAGCCCGCCCTGTGGATTTACTTCAAATAACCAGTACTGTCGTCATGACTTTTCTGGAAAAGATCTTGGGGACAGGACTATAGGCTTGTGTCCGCTGCTCAAGTCCCAGGGTGCTGATTCAAGCGGTATTTTAAGCACTGGTATGCTTTTAAATCATGCAATCAAT
>CAYLVN010000571.1:1555-1932 GCA_964387115.1 uncultured Fibrobacter sp. | reverse complement strand
ATTAAACCGGCTCTTTAATTCTCGCAGAACTTCAAGCTTACCCATTCCAAAAGGGAGAATCCCCTCTATTTTCCCCGTGTACCTTCCATTGACAATCTCCAGCGTGGCAGCCTTATATCCATCAAAGTCCAGCTCCCGAATAAAACACCCGGCAATCAGGTCAAGTGTACCAGTTAACAGCAGAAGCTTGTCACCGGCGACTCTGTGCTTCTCTATAATCTCCATCATCCGGGGAAAGACAATCTTCTTTACCCGGGGCTCAAAATATTTACGTACCGCATTTTCAAGCTCCTCAACTCTCTTATTGCGCAGGTATCCTTTGTTTGCTCTTGTCATATCGTGGAGATTGCCGCCTGCTGTCCAGAGTGCAGGAAACA
>CAYLVN010000571.1:0-1545 GCA_964387115.1 uncultured Fibrobacter sp. | reverse complement strand
TGAAGAAGATTCAGTGGATTGAGATTGCCCGATTTTAACATATGGAAAAAGAATGTTATTTCGGCACTGGTGTGAGGAATCAGTGTGCCGTCAAGATCAAAGATCGCTGCGGAATACAAATCTGCCATTCCTTAATGCTCTCCTGAAAGATCAGTAAACAACCTTCAGTGACTGAGGCTCACAGGTGATCCTCACCGGCGATCTTCCATAGTACTCTCCATCTGTGTGAATAAAATGATGTCCGTGCTTGCCGACAAGTATCTCTTTGCCCTGATAGTACTCTACATCGGGAAGATCAATCAGAGTTCCTTTGCGCAGGTGCCACAGGTATTTTACCAATCTGAAAATATTTCTGCTCTTCAAAATCACCAGATCCAGCCGGCCATCGTCAAGCTTTGCAAGAGGAGATATTATGATATTGCTGCTGTAATATTTGCCATTACCCACTATTGCCAGATACCCACTATGCTCTACCGGCTGGTTATCAACAGTGATCTGGATCCTGTGAAAACGGTATCTTATCAGATTCAGTATTCCACTAATGATGTATGCCCCGGCTCCAGCGATCTTTTTAAGCTTTGTATCAGCAGTCGCAATAACAAATGCATCAAATCCGATCCCGGCCAGGCATGAGAAATATCTGTCTCCGGTTTTGCCAAGATCTATTCTCTTCACTCTCCCTCTGACCGCAACTTCACATGCAGAACGCAGATCCGTTGGAAGATTCAACTGAATCGCAAACACGTTTACTGTCCCCAGGGGAATCGCACCGAATACAGTCTGCGAACCGGCGAGCCCGTTGATCACGGAATTGATGGTGCCATCACCACCGGCTGCAATCACCAGATCATAACCCTGATCACTGCATTGACGGGCGATCCGAACCGCATCAGCTGAACTTTTACTCCGGGTTATTTCTGCTTTAATCCCGAACTCTTCAAGGTACTGCTTTATCCTGGACTTGTACTGCTTCGATGTCTTCAGGTTGTCAAGTGACCGTCTCGGTATTCCAAACAGTTTTTTAAAAAAAGAGGGAAGACCTGCGCTTTTCCCCGCTTGTGGATTGAAAATGACCATCACCCTTGAAAATCGTGGACTGTAGGGATCTGGTAATTTCTTATGTGCCTCAGCCAGCTCTTCTTCTGTAAAGACCAGCATTGCAGTTTCATAGCTCTCTGATCTTATATAGCCGATCTCTGAACTGCCGATCGTCAGGCTCTCAATCGATGCAAGGAGAGGAAGAGTGAGACCGGTGTCGGGCAGGCGGATTTTATCCCCGAGCAGATTGTCAAGCTCTTTGAGGGCTGCAGGAATAAGTCGGGTTTCGTTTGCCATTACCACCACGCCTGATTTTTTCTCTTCCGCACTTTCCATTCCGGAATCTATCCCGGGAATCGCTATCTGCAGATTGCTTTTCTCAAACTCCTCAAGCAGTCTGTCTAAAATGGTTGCATTCATGTACACAGCTTCACCTGGAATAATAACGCATGGTATTCTTTCTTCCGGCTCTTTGGGGCTGAGAATCCCTGTAATGTACTCCATACT
>CAYLVN010000570.1:0-1933 GCA_964387115.1 uncultured Fibrobacter sp. | reverse complement strand
ATGGTTTCCGGCTTTCGCAGGAATGATGGAACGTGGAACGTTACGTTATTCGCAGAAGCAACCTTTTCAGCACAACCGCCACGGATCGTCATGCCGTTGAAAAACGGCATCCATCTGAGAATTGATGAGAATGGATTCTTCAACTGCCGCTTCCAGACTGAAATTATTGTATCCACCTGGTTCAATCACTATTTTAAATTCAAAAGTAAAAAAGATCACAACATCGTCAGCTCAGCCGTAAAATACCTGCCAATAAATGGCATAGATCAGATTTTAACAGTAAATTAATAAAGATCACAATACCTGTTTACTAGTAACCTGTTAAACGATGCACCATTGAGAGAAAGGCTTTTACTATGCGACTGGCGAGAAGACCCGAATTTCTGCTGTCTTGTCTGCTCATTATTTCATCCACGGTTGCCCAATCGGTACCCTCCGACGAGGAAGTTAAAAATTCGGCGCTCGAAAAAGGTAAGCTTGCCGCTGATTACTGGGTGAAACGATCCGGGGTCAACCCCAGCACAACCGATTACTATGCGGATATCTGCTCGTTTTACGCAGCATGCATCTTCGGTGAAGAAACAAACGACAGCTCATTCTACAAAGAGATCAACAACAGATACAACCGTACCACGGCGATCAAAACCGACAACATCGACAACAACTCCTGCGGAATCCTTCCGCTCCATCTCTATCTGCACAATAAAAAGGATAATTTACTGAAGTTAGGCATCGATGCCGCAAAAGCCAATATTCAGAAAAACGGTCATTTCAGAAATGCCATTGACGACACTTATATGACCGGTTCTCTTATGGTCCAGGCATACAAGGCAACCGCAAATGACCAATACCTTGACTTCTGCATTAATTTCATTCTCCGGTATGTCAATAATCTGCAGCAGAGCAACGGCTTATACTGGCACCACGGCAATATTTCGCACCAGTTCTGGGGACGGGGTAACGGCTGGGGGGCCGCCAGCATGGCTGAGCTTATCCGCGTCATTCCCGATACTCACGAAAAATACAACGACATCATTACTGCCTATAAAAAACATATGAAAGGCCTTATCGACGCCCAACTTTCCAGCGGTATGTGGCCACAGCTCCTCATGTCAACCGATTCCAGGAACTGGGAAGAAACCTCCGGTTCCTCCATGTTTGTATTCGCACTGTTCACCGGCCTGGAGCTCGGCCTGCTTGACAAAGAAACATACCTCGATCCGGCCAAAAAAGGGTGGATGGCGGTTACCAGATACCTGGGCAACGATGGCAAGCTGGGCAACATCGCCGAAGGATTCTGGCCGAGTAAGGGCGATGCCAATGAGTATCTCAGTGCGAGAAAAGCCGCTGCCGGTAATTCTCACGGTACCGCAGGGTATATCTGGGCGGCAACCGCTGTGTTGCGGTATTACAACAACCTGGCGACATCAAACCGTAATCTGACCCCTGCCACCCATAACAATCTGACGATATTCTCACCGGAAAACGCACGCTGTTTCGACCTCAACGGACGGTCCCGATCACTCTCCGTCCAGAAGAGCACTCCATCCGTATCAACCGGGATGCTCATTCGCAGAAACGGCACGGCGGCACAGACAATCGTCCGTCTGCAATAACAGGCAACAACTGTTTACTGTCAGGAAACACACTATGATCATTTTACACAGGAGAGGGAGATGAAAAATCTGAAAAACAGTGTCGCAGGGATAAGCACTTTTATTATCGTTTATGCGTTGAGCGCGCTTGCGCAGCAGGGGAGTAACTGGGTTGACGGGGAGATGCATACCTTTATCACCAACGGCGCATGGTGCTGGTTTCAGGACGAACGTGCCGTTATCGATACTGCAAAGAACAAGCTGATTGTCAGTTCGACCAGCTCAGGCAATTACAACAACATCGCGATCGTCAACCTTGACACTAAAAAGGTCGAAAG
>CAYLVN010000569.1:0-1934 GCA_964387115.1 uncultured Fibrobacter sp. | reverse complement strand
TTAACAATCTAATTTATTATTCAGTCTATTGCGACACACTCTTCCGGTTTGATATCCTCTGATTCTTTTTCTTCCCTCTTTATTTTGAAATACCGGTAGATTATCAGCGGTCCGGCAATACAACCCGCCAAGCCCATCAGCAGACATGCAGCCACAAACACAAAAGAAGGACCAACAGCACCTGCAGTCTGTATCTCTACTATACCGGATACAATTGAGCCTGTTCCACATAAAAGAGAAAACACACCGGTAAGGATAAGCATCCTCTTTTTACTGTCAGTCTCATTCCTTGCCTCCTGCAGTACCGCATCCAGCTCCTGTTTCTGCCTTTCTGAAATCATATCCTGATCCCCCTCTTAATAATTTACTACTTCATAACAGATTTGTTCTACCTTATTTGAACCTTTTCGGGCTTACCACATTCCAGGTAAAGCATTGGCACCGTTACCCTCAGCTCACCATGTTTTTCTGAATACTTGTTTAAATTGCGTTCAAGATGATCAAATAAAGGTCTTATTTCAGCAGATTCAAATATGCTGCGCCAGGAGGGAAAAAAGCCGCTGTTTATCACGCTGTGGTTCAAAAATGATGTACCGTTCAAGTATCTCATTGTAAAGGAGGATTCAACTTTCTTTACTATTTCAAAACCATATCCTGTAAACATGCCTGAAATTGAAGAGCTTGTCCCCCTGTGTTTTATGTGCTCCTCAAGGGCACTGTGATATTTTCCCAATCCGCTTTCCGTCAGGGTCTGTTTGAATACTTCGTAGAATTCCCCAAATGTACCAGTCAAGTTGGATGTAATGCACATCCTCCCGCTGGTTCTGAGCACTCTGAAACATTCGGCTATCACTTTAGCAGGAGTACTGAAATTATTGATACCCAGATTTGATGTTATAATATCAAAACAGTTGTCTTCAAAAGGGATCGAGTCTGCGGTCTTCTCTATGAGCTCGATATTGTCAAGTTTCAAAGTACAAGCTTTCAATCTGATCCTCTCCAAGGCCCTGCCCCAGGGATCTATGCCGTAGCATTTACAGCCTTTCCCGATTTGCTGACAGATTTCAATCAGAGGAATACCGGTCCCGCATCCGACATCCAGATAATTTTTGTAACTCTTCAGGGGAATATTCTCTAAAAGTAAATGTACGAAATAAGAGGACCACAACGGCAGTTCATCATACTGGCTAACCAGATCTGGATCATTCCAGTCATAATTCTTTTCAAAGTATCTCATATTACCTTTTCCATGTTCTTTTACTCTTGTTTTGTTTACACTTGTATTTATCTCCGGATTCACGCTATGCGGACACTCCTTTTAAAATACATTCAGTAGACCTCCTGCAACTTCTCCGTCTGAATATCAAGTATCGGATTGAAATTTATTACTTTGTTCAGAGGAAAGACTGGTGAGTTCAGATCGTTTTAGCGAAATTTTGGTGATTAATTTTAATAGACACACTTCACTCTTTGAGGAGGATATAAAATCAGTAAATATTTGATAATTATTAAGAATGGGTTTTTGACAGCCGTAAAGAATCAAGCTCCGATTCAGTAACAAATTTACATGGTTATATGGAATGAAAGCAGGATTTCAGACAGTATCGAGGTACCACACGCTCTGGACATTTACAGTATAGCAGTCCGCGGACTGCTATAACTGTAAGATGCAACTTTTCTACTTTATTCGTTATTCAGAACAGTTATTTCGTAAGATCCACTACTTCTGCGGAAGGAGCATTTTTCTTTACAGACTCAATACCATTATCACGAGATGCCACAGACTCGTACTGCTGACTTGAGCCTATAACCTGATGATTGGCTGCTTTCAAATTGAACATGTACTTACCGGATGATGACTCTTTCTTTTCATAACGGCCATCTTCCGGAGCATTCTTTCTCACGGATTCAATTCCGTTGTTGCATGCCGATTT
>CAYLVN010000568.1:0-1945 GCA_964387115.1 uncultured Fibrobacter sp. | reverse complement strand
CTGCGACTTTTAGGTTAAAACGTGGTCAGCATGCCAAATACCTGCCGTATGCTTTCACGGAGCAGGGTGTATCCATGCTCTCGGCAGTTCTCAATTCTCCGGTTGCCGTTGATATCAGCATCCGGATTATGAGGGCATTTGTAAGGCTCCGGTCAATTCTGGCCGAGAATGAAGCCTTGCGGTATGCCATTGAAGGACTCGAACGCAGGATGAGCAAAAATGAACGTGATATCCAAATTGCTATCAAAGCCATTCAGTCCATTCTTACACCGCCAGTCCCACCAACAAAAAAAAATCAAATGGGTTTCTGTCCACCGGACAAAGCCAGTTAATATGGTAACCACTGAAGACAGCGGATTATTTGATAGTCCCACCACCAGAAAGCGGCACTAAACCCGGCGGAAACGGCCGCCCCCTGCCGCAGTTTTTCCCCTTTGCAATCCCCTTTTCCTGGCAACCCCGGCTGCGGTAAGGGAGCCGAGCTTCTGATGCAAAGGGGAAAACCAGCTCTTGATAATTGGTAATTTTGATGAGCATCGCTGGGATTTGGTTCAAAATATTATTTCGAAAGAGACTTTGATTTCAGATAAATACGGTGGGGTTCGCTTATAAGACTACCACGCCAAAGATCATTTTTATTATCTGTCGATTCCGACCCCGAAAACACACCGGGAAAGCAGCAGGATGTTTGACAATAAACGTAAACAGTTTAGTTCTGATAACAAAAAAGCCCGTTAAGGTAACGGGCGTTTTTTAATGCAGAAATCTATGTTGTATGCTCAGTAGGCAGTGCCGTCTACAAGCACTCCCTTTTCAAATTTTGCTTCTGACAATTTTCGGCCCTTCTCGTTGTACATTCTTCTTATACCCTCGTAGGCACCATCTTTATAGTTTCCTTCTTCTTCTTTGTTACCATTTTTGAAGTATGTTGTATAAGGGCCGTTCAAAACATTCTTTTCCCAGGTCTGTTGCATTTTCAGCTTGCCGTTTTCATACCAGACCTGCTCAATTCCGGAGGCATCACCGTCAAGATGGTTCTTAAGGTGTTTTTTTCCACCGTTGGGGAAATAGGTAATATCCGGACCATTCTTTTTACCATCTTTGTATGAGACCTCTGAAGCTATTTTGCCATCCTCGTAGTATGAAACAGCTTTGCCCTGAGCCAGATCCTGAACATATGTGGCCTCGCTTTTAAGCTGCCCGTTTTCAAACCATGATTTGTCGGTACCATCCTTTTTTCCCGCCTTGAACCATGTTTCGCTGTATTTGCTGCCGTTTTTATAATAGATGGTTTTTGCGCTGTCAGGCTGACCAAGTTTAAAATACTGATCTGATTGCAGTTTGCCGTCTTCAAAAAAGAATGATGATCTATAGATATTTTTACCTTGATAATAGGTTACTTTTTTCTTGGAACCATCAGGGTGGGTTTGTTCTACAACTTCTTTTATCTGGTCGCTTGCTCCACAGCCGATAAGGGATGCAGCTACGAAAACAGCAAAGATGGTTTTTTTACGCATTGAGAACTCCTTTTTAGTGATTTGGTGCGTAATACCTGGCTTATGCATACGGGAAGGGATAAGTGCAATTCGCCCTGATCTGGGTACATAAGTTAGGTAATATTGAATATGTGTTATGAAATGACCTCAGTCAAACGGATACAAAGAGGTTGCGTAGATTATTTTAACGTTCTGTAATACCTGACTTATGCATCCGGGAAGGGACGAAGTGCGTTTAGACCTTGTAGCAGAAAGGGTTGAACAAATCGCAGGTGCACCACGCCGTGGTACATCAAGATTTGTGAAAGCCTTTATGGACAAGGGATAAATGCATTTCGCCCTGATCCGGGTGCATAAATTAGGTAATAGCACGGATTCAGGCACAGATGGAGACAGTATGCGATTTCGTCCCTGCATAGATCTATACGATGGAAAAGTTAAACAGATTG
>CAYLVN010000567.1:0-1949 GCA_964387115.1 uncultured Fibrobacter sp. | reverse complement strand
CAGGCACTTTCTTATAAACGGTTACATACCGTTCTCTGAAGTCATATTTCTGGGTGTTTACCCCCATTTTGAACCGTGGAACATAAGTCTGCTCCAGTTCATTAATCCTCAGCGCGGCCTGACTGATCCTTTTCCGTAAAGCCTGATATGCCGGCTGCTCCTCCAGGAGCTCATCGATCAGCCTGTCAATATTTTTGTAGCTGTATTCCCTGTTTTCTATAGTGTACCCCGGAAACAATCCGGCAGCGACCTGCAGAATGCTATCATCTCCAGAGGATGATAAGAAACAGAGAAGTATAACACCTATAACTTTTTTCATCTGCCCTGTAAATAATCCCGGATATAAATCATGGTTGAATACAGATAAGATCGCCTGGCTGTATTTTACCATCACCTACCTGTTCGATTTTCAAAATTGCGCTTTTACCGCTCAGCCCGTTAAATCTTCCTGCTGCTATGCGATAGCGATCGATAGAAAACTTATCCTGTAAAGTATCGTACGAGACTCTATTTTTGAACAGTTCAAACCTGGAATCATCTGTAAGCAGACGGTTCAGCGGCGAAAACATCTGGACAAGATCATTGCTGATTTCAACCACTTCACCGTAAAATCCAGTCCTCATACTCATCTCCTCAATAATCCTGTCAAAATTATTCTCCTCACTCCGTGAAGAGATCGCTGTCGTGTAGCTGAAAGGTACAATTCCTTTGCTGCTAAGATCGATTGAGAAGTTTAACAGACCATTTTTTCGAGGAATAATCCGAATATCAATTCTTTTCACAGATGGCAAGTTTAAAACTGATTGACTGAACAGCAGATAGTTTCTTTCACTGATCACACTGTAGCCATAACTGACAAGAGCCCGCAGAAACTCATCTACGATCGGTTTGTGGGCTTTATCGATGAGAGATGTGCTGCCGATAACAATCTGATTGATCAGTGCCGGCTGATCTAATCTCTCGGTACCCGCGAATTTATTGAAAAGATCTCTGTTGAATGTTCCCCAGCTTCTGAAATCCTCAAAACGCAGTGTTCCATTACCTGCAGGATTCATTATGGCACGGCAGATCTCTTCAATCACAGATGTGTCGACTGTTCGCGTATTTGCAAAAACAGCATCGCTGAGTGCCTGCTTAATAAGAAAAGGAGATACTCCTGCTCTGGTCTGCGGTGTATTTTTTATTTTTTTATCAAATTTAACATCTGTCGTTATTAATAGATCGTATCCACCTGGAATCGACCCATTGTGCAACGGATCAGTTTCGCTGATTACATCTATACCGGAAAATAATCTGGCAGGATTGATAGCCTGTTCGGAAAAGAACTCCATTGCCTCAAAAAAGATATCTGAAAAAAGAGTCCCGTCAATGAAAAGTCTTTTATCTTTCAGGGCCTCCAGATTCAGACCCCTGCCGGATTTTATTTCACCTCTCAACCCATACAGATAATATGATAATAACGGGCTTTGTTTATGTAACCTCTGGACAATCGGTGCAGCCCCCTTGAGTTCAGCGAACCTGAAAACTTCCTCATGACCTATAAGGCAGAAATCAAGATTGTTAAGCAAAAAATCTCTGTAGAGCAAAGCGTAGCTTCCGTAAGTCTTCAGTGCTATTGTTTTCCCGGTTTTCTTTTCGACATACTTTACAAGCTCACCAATTTGACTCTTTGCATCGTTTGTAAAGCTTTTTAAACCATCCGGAACAATTCCCCAATTGAGATTTCTCACTGCTGACATTCTGGTGCCGTCATTTTCGTCCAGTGTCTTTAAATTTGGAAACCGCTGCTTCAGATCAGCAGTCAGCTTTGCAGATTTGGCGGTATCCTCAATACCCTTAATACGATTATATCCCTGCCAGAAATCTGCCCATTGTTTTACTTCGGGGTAGTAGCTGTTAAGGACGATTCTTGCCATATTTGCCACAGTCCGGAAATTGACATCGAGCCG
>CAYLVN010000566.1:0-1956 GCA_964387115.1 uncultured Fibrobacter sp. | reverse complement strand
AGGGTTGGGCTGAAGCTGGAATCCTTGACGATGATGGCACTATTGCCGACCTGGGTGCTATACCAATGTCTGCAGTGACTCCACAGACTGAGGTTCTCATTAAACCGGAGGCGCCTATCTTTATAAGCGGAACAGAAGCAACAGTTGATTTTAAGGTATACAGCATTGCCGGTGAGATGACCAATCCTCAGATAAAATATATGAAATGGGTAAATTTGGAATTCCAGGATGAGTTTGCGAAAGATGGAGATCCTATTGCCGCAGCAGACATTATTAATATTGCGCCACAGCCGGTGAAGATGGGGAGCAATTCATTCAGTTTCAATGTTCCTGCCAGTGCCGCAGGTGGAACCTATGCCTTTGTCGAACTTATCATAGAGGGAACTTCTGCAGACGGAAAACAAGTGGCCAGCAGTGTCGGTTTTCTGCCATTCAGGGAGATCGATTACAAGTTTGAGGTGGAAATCTACGATGCGACAGGGGCCACTAAACTGACTGAGGTTACTGCCGGAGTTCCGGTTCAACTGAAAGTTACACCGCGCGATCAAGATGGCAGCGCCATTTTGGCTAATATAAAGCCGGTTGTTGTTTCACTTTCATCAAAATACAACGTTTATTCTGCGCCGAATGATACGGTTTTCTTTCCAACCGGTGTAACCGGGCCGTCTACGAGCAGTATCATTTTTACAAAGGTGCCCGATGTCGGAACAGACAGGGTGACGGTCAATGGAAAATACTTGGATGAGGCGATCAGCGGTATTTCCGAGGCTATCAAGATCAATCCCGGAGACCCCGCTAAAGTCAAGTTCCAGAGTCCTCCTTCAGGCGCGACCGGAAAGGTCAATCCCGGTTTGAGTGCTCCGGTAGCGGTTCAGGTGTATGATGCGTATGACAACAAGGTGAATAAGCCGGCACAGGCGACTCTGACAAGTGCTAATCCTGGAAAGATCAGCGTTGTGGAGCCGGCAACTGTAACCACCGATGAAAATGGGCTGGCAACATTCCATGTAGAGGTTGGTCTACAGGGCAACCCGAATGACTCAGCTTCCATCAACGTCGCTCTGGTAGTAAAGCCTGACGCGCAGGACAACGCATGGATGAAAGTTGGAAGGGCAAGAGACCGGTTTGTGATCTTCTACTCAGATACTCTCGGTTTTGATCCCAGTGTAGTCATTAGCACATGTGCCGGACAAAGGGTACCCGTAACAATCAGGGCATTGGTTTTTGATGCGGTAACAGGGAAAGACAGCCTGGTTACAAGCCGCTCTAATAAATTCGATATAATTCTCACCCCTGGTTTAGAAGCCTATTCGTCACTCTCTGAGCTTGATGCGACACCGATTACACAAGCAAATCTGGTTTCCGGCCAGGCTGTAATCTGGGTTAAAGCTAACCAGGCCGTCGATAACGGAATGTTGACAATATCTGCATCAGGTGACAATTCTATTACTAAAGGTGAAAGGGAGAATATAAGCTTCCTTTTATGTAAAACATCCATTGCAAGGGCCTCATATCATGCCGATAACGGCCATGGACAGGTAGATCGTTTAGAGGTCTTTTTCAAGGATACTATCAAAGCGACCGATATTCCTGATTCGATTCTGCTTTTCTGGCCCAACACAGATGCCGCGAATGGCAAATGGGTTTACAAGCGCACACATTATCCGGAAACTCCTGACCCTGCGGATCCTATGCATATCACAGTTAATGTACAGCCTCCATTTGCTGCAGGTGTGACATTCAGCCCTATTTTACAGCTTGGAACAGCGTATGTTCGTGATGCTGATGGCGTATCACGACCAAACCCATTCTCAATAGCTGATAGTGTCGGACCGCTGCTTATGACTGCTGAACTGGTAGAGAGACTTCCTGAAAATGCAACAGGAGTTGATACTATCTATGTATCCCTCTCTGAATCTGTGGCAAGCTCGCTTATCCAGGGTGGTACCCTGACAC
>CAYLVN010000565.1:0-1965 GCA_964387115.1 uncultured Fibrobacter sp. | reverse complement strand
TATGAAGGTTTGCGGGGGCACCGAAGGTATCTTTTGAATAGGGAAGTGTCAGGGTTATTTCATTTTCAGCGCCAAGTCGTTTATCCGGTTCGATAAGGGTGATCAGCTCACCAAATATTTTGGACAGGTTGCCCCGGTTAATTTCGTCAATTATGATGACATAGTTTTTTATCTCATCACTGAGTTTATCAATAGTACCAGGAGTAGCTTTGAGATGGTTTACGATTGCTGTATAATACGTTTTTAAACCACCAAGGGATTCAAGCTTTACCGGATTGTAGTAATAATCCCTGAGTGAATTTATACTCAGTGTGTGCTTGCGGGAGCCATTCTGTTTTTCAAAACGGATTGTCTGGTGATTTACATCAAAAATCTTGAACATGCCCCTGGTTGTTTTTATCTCAACTGTTTCATCTTCTTCACCAAGTTTTTCAATCAGCCTTTCCCATACATATTCAAATTCGCTTTTATCACTTAATGATTTACGCCAGTTTGTTTCTGCATCTAAAGCGATTTTGAGAAAAATACCCGGTTCAATATCGTAAGTTACTTCACCATTTTCTGTTGATGCTTTTATTCCCTCGATGAAATCTTCATATGAAAAAGACTGATGAAAAGTTGTAAACGCGATCTGACCTGCGTTAAGAAGTTTTTCATATTCTGATTTAACCAATGCATGCTGCTCGGGTGTTAAATTTTCCTGTTCTTCAAAACCATTGTTTTGTTCAAATTGGGGACTTGCGATCTGCACCGCTTTTCTCCGGGTAATGTAAGTCTTACCGGTTCCCGGAGGGCCGTAAAAGATGATATTGGTAGCATTCATAATACTATTATCCATTTTTTCATTAGAATAAATCTCTTCGGGCCGCGAATTGTGAGGTTTTTCTGCAGTACTTGAGATGTTCGGGTTTTGTTTGGTTTTCTCACCTATAGTTGTCACTTCCTTCCACCTGCCCAACAAAGGTTCTCTATAGAAAACCAAATCTTCGGTTTTATATTCCGAAACAAGCCGTTTACGCAGTTCAAAAAGCTGCTGGTCTATAGCTACCGGTTTCATTTTTTTTAAAGTAGAGAAATCTGTTTTGTCAAATGCATTGAGAATGCTCTTTTTTTGAGAATATGAACAAATTAACTCGTATTCATCAGGAAACAGAAGAAAACTCAGCATATGGTAGAACTGACGGTTTCCATGATCTGGAATTTCTACCAGCCTTTCACCCCATTCCCAGGGATCGTTGAGTATTTTTTGAAGATATTCGGGATTTTTCTGGAGGAGTGTTTTAAAAAGGGTTAACGCAAATGTCACTTCCCGCCAGATGTTATTGAAAAACCTCCCGACACTTCCAATGCCGGTAAGTATTGATCCGGGTAATTGTTTACAAGACCAGCCCAGCGCAAAACAGTTTTAATATTTTCCCGTTTTGTTTCAAGCTTTATATTTTCACGCGGAAACAGATACATCAACCAGAGAATCTCTGCAAAAAGAACTTTTGCCGGCATTGATGCAGGCACCAGTTGCTTTTCAAGTTTAACCCAGAAAGTATTACCGGATTCATCAGGATTTTCTATAATGAATTCCACTAATTCAGAGATATTCTCTAAAGTCCATACTGGAGTATCAGGTAAAAACAGTGACTTTTGCTGTCTGAAGGCGGCTTCTTTCCAGGTTGAAACGGCCTGGACTATAGGTTCAACGGAAATTTCCGGATGGTAGCGGCTCATTGATTCTCCCAATAATGCATGAAAGGTATTTTATTCTGCTATATTCTGCACCGATTCTGTAATTCCTCATTAATAAGCCATGCTCAAGGTTTTTTTTCTTATTTATTCTGCAATATTCTGCATTTTTCTGCACTATTTTGTGACAATTTTGGGAATTGAGAAATTTTATTTGAAAAGTATTCATTTTGTAAATTTATATAATTTAATTCAGATTCATTAAATTCAGGAAGGGTTTCTATTTCT